>JBOEGA010000033.1:0-25174 GCA_050633205.1 Methyloligellaceae bacterium
AACCAGGAGTAATTGAGATGACAATCAGCAACATCAGGCAACTGACAGCATCAGATAAGATAGAGGTTGAATCTTTTTTGAAGGCTGGCATCGAGCAGACATTATTCCTTCTCTACAATATTCTGCGAGGAGGTTTGAACTATTCGGGAAAGCCCGGCCAAAGCATATTCTTCGGGTCATTTCAGGAAACAAAAATTACATCAGTTATGTCACTTTCCTGGAATGGGCATATGCAAATATTCACCCCTCACGCCATGGAAGACATCTGCGATAAGTTCATACCATTTTTGAAAAAACATAAAAAGGAAGTGCTCGGTATCAGTGGACCGCCAGACCATGTTCAACAGGCTCTGCAATACCTGAATCTGGACCTGCACCCGAAGCTCCTGTACAGCATCGAGAAACTTTACACACTTCATCTGGAAAATCTGCAGCCCATAATGCCCCAGGCGGGTCGTGTTTGTGTATTAAGAAAAGCTACCCCTGAAGACTATAACATGCTTGTGGAGTGGCAGATTGCTTATGCGCTGGAAACTCTGGGGAGCAAAGACAACAGACAGCTCCGTGAAAGCACACAGAGACGCATACAGGCCCTTGTTCAAAGCGATGCGGATTATATGCGGATTTTTGAAGTTGACGGTGTAGCAGTATCAAGAACCAATATAACCGCAGCACTACCGGAAGCAATAATGCTTGGAGGAATCTGGACACCACCGGAACACCGCAATAAAGGCTATGCCAGATCAGCAGTTGCAGCACATTTACTGGAGCAAAAGAAAAGCGGGGTTGATAAAGCTGTTTTGTTTACCAACTCACCCGCTGCGACAAAGGCCTATAAGGCACTGGGCTTCAAAGAGGCTGGTAACTTTTCACTTGTTCTCTTTGAAACCCCATGGACACCATAGAGGTTTACATTTTCAGATCTTTGAATTCATAGTCTGTTTCCAGAGGAGCGAAAAATTCATCGACTTCTACATCTTTGACATCTTCAACTGCAGCATGTTTCCATTTGGGGTCATTGGTTCTGTCGATAAGTACAGCCCTTATACCCTCTGCGAAATCCGGTTCACTGATAATCCGGCTAATGATGCGCATATCCGTCACCAGTGCTTCTTTAAGACTGGAATAACCGGCTGCCATCTGAAATTGTTTAAACGCTATCTTCAAGCTCAGAGGGCATTTCGTACGCAACAGCTCTTCAGTGCTCCTGGCCCAGTCTGAATGATCGCTCCATCCGTCATCTGCTTCATCCTGAAGTTTCTTAAAAACCTGTTCAAGACTATCGCCCGTAAATATCCGGTCAACGGCTTCCTGCAAACCGGCAAGTTCAGACCTGCCATAATCATCCTGCAACTTTTCCAAAACCTGATCTATGGGTTGCGCATCAATCATTGCGTCTTTGATCTGGCTATATTTATCTGAGGAAATTGTATGAGTAGCGATACCAAGATAGAGGCAGTCAGCAGCACCGATTGTCATTCCGGTTAGTGCCAGGTAAAGCCCCATAGCCCCTTTCAGACGTGAAAGGTAATAGCTGGAACCAATATCAGGTATAAAACCTATATTGACTTCAGGCATGGCAAATTTTGCATTTTCACCCATAATGCAATGTGTACCATAAACACTGATACCTGCACCGCCTCCCATGACCACACCGTCAATAAGAGGGATGTTTGGCTTGTTATATAATTGAAGCGTCCAGTTATGCTGAAACTCGGCGTGGAAGTATTTCAATACGTCATCTGCATTATCAGGCAACATGGTCAGCAGACCACGAACATCTGCTCCTGCACAGAATGCCTGATCACTGCCAGACTCTACAACCAGGCCATAAATATGAGGATCATTCAAACATGTTTGATAGAATGTTTCTATCTGCTCAACCATATCCAGAGTTAATGCATTAAAAGCTTCAGGCCTGCTTAAAGTAACAAAACCGCATCGATCCACTTTCTCAACTTTAACATGTGAACCTGCATCCTGTTCAGACATGGCTATTTGTCCTTATTATTAAAATGTTTATATCATTGAAAACAAGACACAACGAAATGCTATGAAAAAACCAAGTTTTAAGTTGCACTCATTGCGTGAGGAATATACATCTCGTAACATTATCTGCAACAGTTTAGCCCGCATTATATTGTATATATTGCGATATTTGAGTAGCTCGGGAAAAGAAAACCCGCCCGGCGACAGATCAGAGCAGACCTTAAAAGACTTCCGGCCTGCTTACAAAACAATGTGAACCTGAATGCGACGCACATTTTTTCTATCTTTTCTGCTACTTGCCCTGACCGCTTTGATCATACACGCTCAGGAAGTGCCACTGCCTGTGAAAAAGCCACTTTCCGTACCTATTCCCACAAAACGACCCATTACGCTGAAGCCTATTCCTGAAGAAAAACAGGAGGCCGTTGCACCAAAAAAAGAACAGGCACCAGAAGTGCCTGAACAGAAGTGGCAGGCAAAAATCAGCATTCCACTTCCAATTCGCGATCCGCGCAGGACTACTCTGGGTGATGTTAAAGTTACTGAGTGGCCTGAAGTTGATATTGTTAAGGCTCAGGAATTTTGCCGTAAAATCCTGAAGGATATTCCGGTATCGTATGATCCGGCACCACCTATGCGTAAAGGTGCCTGTGGATCTCCCGCTCCAATTCTTCTGAAGTCAATTGGAAAGAACCCTGTTGTAACAATTACCCCACCTGCCAGCGTGAATTGTAAAATGGCAAAAGCCCTGTACAGCTGGCTGACACTGAAAGCACAGCCGGAAGCCAAAATACAGCTCAATGCTCAGATTAAAAGCATAAGGAATATTGCTTCATACTCCTGTAGAAACAGGTATAGCAATCCTCTGAAAAAGATCAGTGAACACGCATTCGCTAATGCTCTGGATATTGCGGGCTTTACAACAACAGATGGCAAAAAAGTTGTTATCCTGAAAAAATGGGGGCCGACACGAAGAGACTACCTGGCCCAGATCAGAAAAAGAGAACGTAAACTGAAAAAGCTGTTTGAACAGGCCCAGAAAGCCAAGCAGGAAAAAATTGCAAAGAAAGAAGCTGCAAAAATAACAGGGTCTATCAAAACAAATAAGTCAGACAAACCTGCTGGCGAAAAAAATACTGAAAAGCCGGACAAAACTGAAAAACTACCTTCATATATACCGCTACCTGTTTACAAAAAGGCCTTTCTAAACGGGCCTGCTCTTGATAATGCCGGAAAATTCCTCCATAAAATCCACTCTGGAGCGTGCGGAATATTTGGAACCGTCCTTGGTCCCGAAGCTAATAATGCTCACAGAAATCACTTTCACTTTGATTTAGCACCCCGTAAGCGCGGACCATTTTGCGAGTAACTCAGGCAACGAATTGGCAAATCTGAAATTATGGCAGACAAGCAGACCCCAACCAGAATACAAAATACCAGCCTTATAGATAATGGAATTGACATGCCCTCCCCCGGATACCCAGGTATACGCATGAGGCGCACAAGGCAGTCCCGCTGGTCGCGTAACCTTGTACAGGAAAACAAGCTGTCAGCTTCGGATCTGATCTGGCCGATTTTTATAATCGAAGGGCAAAACAAGAAAGAACCAATCCAGTCCATGCCTGGTGTGGAAAGGCTGACTGTTGATCTCGCTGTCAAAGCGGCAAAAGACGCTTATGATCTCAATATTCCGGCAATTGCCCTGTTTCCCAATACTCCACAGCATCTCAGAAGTGCAAAGGGAGAGGAAGCTTCTAACCCGGACAATCTGATATGCACTGCTGTAAAGGCGATAAAAGATGCCGTGCCTGAAATAGGCATTATATGCGATATAGCTCTCGACCCGTATACAGATCACGGCCATGACGGGATAATACTTAATGGAGAGATCAATAATGATCTGACTATTGAGGCGCTGGTTGCCCAGAGCATGAACTATGTACAATGTGGATGTGATGTTCTTGCGCCGTCTGATATGATGGATGGCAGAGTTGGTGCAATCCGTAATATACTTGAAGCGGAGAGCTATCATAACACGATGATAATGTCCTACACGGCTAAATATGCCTCTGCATTCTACGGACCTTTCAGAGATGCAGTAGGAGCAGGTTCGAACCTCAAAGGCGATAAAAAAACCTATCAGATGGACCCTGCAAATACCAATGAAGCACTGAGAGAAGCTGAACTGGATATCGCAGAGGGGGCGGACATGCTGATGGTGAAACCCGGCCTGCCCTATCTTGATGTACTTCATCGTATGAAAGAGACCTTCGCAATGCCGACCTATGTTTATCAGGTCTCAGGTGAGTATGCGATGATCATGGCTGCTGTCGAAAAAAACTGGCTTAACAAGGAAGCTGCCATTCTTGAAAGTCTGCTGGCATTCAAACGGGCCGGAGCTGACGGGATCTTCACATATTTCGCTCCTGAAGCGGCCAGGCTACTGAAATAAGAGATTAAGAATCCTGTGCAACACAGTCGCTGTAAAAAAAACATTCTATATTAAATTACTGGTATCTTCAGAATTAAAAGGCTATATAAAGCAGCTATTCGTTTATGTAAAATAACGAACAGGTTAAGTTTATAAAAAAGCATTCCGATTCCCAAAACCATTTGGCAGCGTTTCTGAATCATAAATGCCTGTAACTTTTAATTCCAAATACACCTGGGATGAATGGTAATATGACAAGCATAGTTCAATTTCTTCCGGAGATTGCCTATCTGCAAATGTATGTGACGTTCGCAGTTATTGTCGTTGCAGTGTTTCTCTTTGCATCAGAACGTATTTCTCTGGAGCTCTCCTGTGCCTCTATAGTTGTTTGCCTACTGGTATTTTTCTTTGTTTTTCCCGTGTATGGGACTGATGGAAAAAATACACTGGATGCCAATACTCTCCTGATGGGGTTTGCAAATCCTGTTCTATTCACAATTTTATCGTTGCTTGTTATTGGCCAGGGGCTTTTTCAGACCGGAGCTGTAGATCAACCTGCCCAGTTTCTTGCCGGATTGAGCCGAAACGGCAAGTTCTTTTCATTCTCGGTTATGTTGCTTGCTGCCGGTTCCATAAGTGCTTTTCTGAATAATACACCAGTGGTGGTTATATTTATTCCAATCGCTACAGCAATAGCGTCCAAGCTGGAGGCCTCTCCTTCCCAGCTACTTATGCCACTTAGTTTTATAACTATTCTTGGGGGCATGACGACACTTATCGGATCATCCTCGAATCTCATCGTAGCAACTATTGCTGCTGATAATGGTATGCAGCCATTTGGCTTTTTTGACTTTCTTATTCCGGGAGCCATTCTTGCGGCTATAGGCGCTTTGTATGTTGTATTTATTCTACCCTATATTCTCCGAACACCTCCCAAAGAAGAGCAGTCTCAAAAAAAGCAAAGCGGAAAACAGTTTATAGCGCAAATACAGATTACTCCGACACATCCCTGGCATAATCTGGAAGCACAGGCAGGCATGTTTCCCGAGTTGAAGGGCCCTACTGTCAGGCTGATACAACGAGGTTCGCAGATAATACTTCCTCCATTTGAAGACGTGAAAATGGAAAGTGGGGATGTTGTTATTATTGCTGCAACCAGACAGATACTGACTGAAGTGCTCAAAAAACTGCAGAGTACAATTCCCGAATTTCAGACACAATCAGCTGCCCGTCACGAAGAAGATACGAATAAAAACGGAAAAGACAACAAAAGACAGCTTACTATGGTCGAGGCTGTTGTTGGCCCCGGCTCCAATCTGGTTGGCCAGACTATCGAGCAGGCTACTCTCATTTCTGATTTTGGCTGTGCGATCTTTGGTATTCAACGACAAAGCCGTATGCTGAGGCGGCCGATGCGCAGTATTAATCTGGAAGCCGGGGATGTGCTTCTGCTTCTGGGCACTCACGGGTCTATCCGTAGTCTGCGCGCCAGCCGTTCATTAATTACTCTCGAATGGTCTGCGCTTGAGCTTCCTGTTACACATCTGGCCAAACGTGCACTGGCAATCTTTCTTGCTACAATACTGATAGCTGCTACCGGCTGGCTTCCAATCGAAATTACTGCTCTTGCAGGAGCCGGTGCAATGCTTGCATTTGGATGCCTGAATACCAGACAGGCATGGCGGGCTATAGATTTGAGGATATATCTTCTGATTGGAACAGCTTTCGCACTGGCTGAACCTCTGCAAAAAACCAAGGGTGCCGCCTTTATTGCAGAAACTGTTGTAAATACTTTCTCAGACCTTGGACCTGCTGCATTATTATCAGCATTTTTCCTGTTAACAGCAATCCTGACCAACTTCCTCAGTAATCATGCTACAGCAGCTCTTCTAACGCCTGTTGCGGTAAGTGCCGCAACCAAGATGGGCACTTCGCCGGAACCATTCGTCTATGGTTTGATTTTTGCGCTGAACTGTTCTTTTGCAACTCCGATTGCCTATCAAACAAATTTGATCGTTATGGGCCCTGGACATTACACTTTTCGTGATTATCTGTTAGCTGGACTACCGCTGATCCTGTTAATATGGATATCTTATTCTATACTGGCGCCATTCTACTTTGGACTGTAGAGCAATTTTCAAATTGCCAATATTCCTTAAATAAGTAACAATATTAAAACTGCATTATCAAGATAGATACTGAAAGACAAGTGACACAGCATAAAAACAGTTTTCCCGATTTTTATATTACTGCATCTCAATCCTGCCCCTACCTGCCTGACAGGCAGGAGCGGAAGCTCTTTACGCATCTCTCAAAAGACAAACCTGCCCCTTTGATAGATAATCTCCTCAAGGGAGGTTTCCGTAGAAGCCAGAACATCGCTTATATGCCATATTGCGATACCTGCTGTGCCTGTATATCTATAAGAATACTGGTCGATGAGTTTGAGCCAAAACGCTCTATCAAGAGAGCCTGGAATATAAATCAGGATCTTACAACCGCAAGAGTTCCGCCAGTACCGACGTCTGAGCAGTACAGTCTGTTCAGAGACTATATTGAAGCCAGACATGCAGATGGAGGAATGGCGGATATGTCTGTCCTTGAGTATTCCGCCATGGTTGAGGAAACTGCTGTAAATACTTTTCTTACTGAATACCGTATGCCTGAAAATGAATATTCAGATTCCAGTCAGCTTCCACCTCTGGCAGCCGTTGCGCTATGTGACCAGCTTAGCGATGGAATATCGCTGGTATACAGTTTCTATGCACCAGAACTGCAATCCCGAAGTCTCGGTACGCATATTATTGTTGACCATATTGAATATGCCCGCAATCTGGGACTTCCCTACGCCTATCTGGGTTACTGGATCAAAGGCTCTGGAAAAATGGAGTATAAGTCAAGGTTCCAGCCACAGGAACACCTGACATCACAAGGCTGGCGTCGGGCCTAGCTCCGAAGCCACCGAACTTTACAGAATAGATTGTCTTTTATTCTTTCCACTTTATAGAACAACCCATCGAGGGAAATTGTTTATCAGGCCCTTTTCCTGTCTTTGCAATAAGAGACATTGCCTCGAACAGATCCCTTCGTGCGTTCGGCTCCTCCTCTATACGCCTGTTTGTATCAAGGCGCCCTCTATATTGCAGCTTCAGCTCCGAATTAAAACCGAAATAATCCGGGGTACAGCCTGCTCCAAATGCGCGGGCAATGTCCTGGCTGCTATCGTGCAAATATGGAAAAGAAAAGTTATTAGTGTCAGAAAACTCAATCATTTTCCCGAAAGAATCCTCGGGATATGCGACAGCATCATTCGAATTAATTGCAACAGCACTGACACCCAGAGGCAGCAAAGCTTCCATATCCCTTACTATGCGACCAGTCGCTGACTTTACATAAGGACAATGATTACAAATGAACATAATCACTGTTCCATTGCTTCCCTTTAAATCCTGCAGTGAGTATTTTTTACCATCAGTTGCAGGTAATACAAAATCGGGTGCCTGAAAATCCATTTCCAAACCGGGCGTTTCAACGGCCATATTACAACCTTTTCAATGATATAGACGGAAATAAAGCGAAGCAATTTTCTACATCTTTTTTTGTACCAGCTACGAGATGATTTCCGCCGCAATTTTAATATACACTTTATATCATATAATACGTGCTGACCTTTGATCAAATGGAGTCGTAAGACCAAAGTATATTCAAATCACATTGACGTGTATTAAAATATAGTTAATAATATCCATGTATTCAGAGGCAAGGAGGTTTAGGAAGATGATCCCTCCCACAGTTTAAGTAGTCGCAAAACTGTCAGTTATGCTTTGTATATAACTGAAGCGACTTTAAATAAATTATGTATTACTTTTACACTAGCTTTACCCCATACATAAGCTCAAGCTAAACCTGTAATCTCGGCTCAATGTATTTCTGTAAAGCTTGTAAGAGATTGTAGTAGTAACGAAAGGCTGGATAGCAAAACAAAGATCAGACAAATTCAATAAATTGAACTTATTTCAGACTGGTTGTCCGGGCGCAGGCTTTTCATTCCGAGCCTCGCAAAACCGGAACATAAACCTCAAATGCTACGCGCTCTCAGTAATGGCAGAGTTAGATTTAAGGAGCGACAGCAGGAAGTGAAGTGTTTTGAAGTTGTGCTTCTGGAGTTTCTCCAGACCAGGATCACGACATCCGAGGCGGCCTTCAACTGAAATAAATTCTTTGACTTGATAGTAGCGGATGCATCGTCCAGGCGTATAAATTTTCAGAAATGTTAATTTAGAGCGGGACCATATTAGAAAGGATATGCCCCCCAAACTGTCCGCGTCCTACTGTTCGGGTTATTTGATGATAGCTGATCAGATGTTTATGTTTCATTTACTGAATGATTTCTGGCTCTTCCTTTTATTCAAGCTCCGGGAGAACCCATCCCGGAGCCGGCTTCTCAGGCAAAAAACCTCCTGTAATCAATAGAATATAGATATTCATCGTTACTTTACCCCAATGCTCTATGCTTGAATTTTGTTAACTGCAGGCTGTGGGATCAGGGATCATGCTTTACGGGTTTAATACCGAAAAGGTCAGGAATGCTTACATAGCCTTACTGGCGATGACTATATTGACTGCCATTGCATCCTATACATTTTACCAAAGCTATAGTAACAGGACCGCCGTGCTTAGCCATGCTGCGGCTTTAAGTAAAGAGCAGGTTAAGATATCCGAGAATATCAGTGTTCTTCTGAATATCCTTGCCACCACTCCTGAAAATCAGAATAAAAAGGCGATCTTCAAGCAGCTCTCTGCTCAGGCTTACCAGATAAGCTCAAATCAGTTTAACCTGACCAAGCTGGAGCCGGGTTATAAGGTTCCGACTCTCCAGGAAGCTATTGCCAAGCTAAAGTACATATCCCCCAAGCAGGCGGACCAGACGTCGATAACGGAGCTTGCTGCTGTTTTTACCGGATTAAGCGGACCATTACAAAAATACGAGCAGGAATTCAGTAACAAAAGGACCGCAATTTCTTCACAGGCCAATAAAACTCATCTGATTTTACTGGCGGCATTCCTTACGCTTATTGGCCTACAGGGTGTTCTGGTCTTTTACCCGTCCTATTTGGAGCTGCAAAAGAATTTTCAGAAAGTAAAGAAAACAAAACAAGATTTAAACTATGCAACAACTCATGACCCGATAACCGGTCTGCTGAACAGGCGTGAAGGTGAAAAAACCTTAAACTGGTCGATATCCAATGCGCAGGAAAAGCGTAAAATGGTTGGTCTGTTTCATATAGATATTGATGACTTCAAAGTAATTAATGAAAAAATGGGTCATGCGGCAGGAGATAACCTTCTGCATCAGACGGCACAGAGATTACTGACTACATTCCGTAAAACAGACACTGTTGCCCGTATGGGAGGAGATGAATTTCTTGTAATCATCCCAAACCTTGATTGCGAAGAAACACTGACTAATCTTGCTGACAAGCTACTTGATGTATTCTCTGTTCCCTACCAACTGATTGGGTCTCAGGAAACAAATGTTACAACCAGTATCGGGATGGCCTGCTACCCTGATGATGCCAGAAACCCTCAGGAACTTATGGTTGCTTCTGATATGGCATTGAGAAAAGCCAAGGAAGAAGGCAAAAAGCAACATACCCGCTTTAACAACTCCATGAAGTCAGACTTTAACAAAAAGATGGCTATATGTGACCGTATAGATTCAGCACTGCAAAACAAAGAGTTTGAGGTCTTTTATCATCCACAGGTTCATATGGATTCAGGATGCGTTACAGGAATTGAAGCTCTGGTGCGCTGGAGAGATCCGGAGAACGGTCTTCGCAGTCCCGGCAGCTTTATTGAAACCATAGAGGCTTCCGGCTATATGAGCAAACTTGGCTCATATATTCTTGACAGAGCGATATCAGATGCAACCCGCTGGCATGAGCAGAATATTAATTTCGGACGTATTGCCCTGAATATGTCTTCAGTTCAGTTAAACGATATTGGACTGGTTAATCAATTACTTGACAGCCTTATGAGACACCGGCTACCGCCAAGATATCTGTCAATAGAAATCCTTGAGAATGTCGTCATGACTGGCCAGGAACACAGGTTCAAGCAACTCATTGATGAGCTCAATGATCTTGATATTCATGTTGAGCTTGATGACTTTGGCACAGGTCATGCCTCACTTTATAATCTTAAACAGTTCTCTATCAACCGGATCAAGCTGGATTGTGATTTTATTTCCGATATAGAAACCAATGATAAACAACGCAGCATTGTTGAGGGACTGGTAAAAATCATTAATAATATTGGACTGGAGATAATTGCAGAAGGTGTGGAAACCACTCAACAGGCCGTGATGCTTAAGGAGTGGGGATGCCAGCACGCGCAGGGGTTCCTCTACACCAAGCCACTCCCATTTGACGAAATGACAGATTATCTTAAACAGGCTGACTATAAACGACGCCTTGATGCCCTGCAGAACTTTTCAGAAACAACTGAAGAGCAGATCCCCATGCAACAGATTGGTACTGCATAACAAAAAGCAGTTCCATATACCCTGTTATATTCACACTTTATTGTACATAATCGCTTATATTACACCCTGGTCGGAACCTGTTAATTTCAGTAATATTTCATCAGGGTATCAACGTGTTAAGTGAAGCGTTAACAAACCTTAAAGCACATGGGGGAGCCTATCAAAACCTGGTCACAAACTCTTTAAGTGGCCACGAATACTGGGGGTTTACGACCGCGACAGTTACTACATCCGGCTCAGCTGATATAAACGCACTCTGGATAACCACAGCAACCTTCCTTGTTCTGTTTATGCAGATTGGCTTTCTCGCACTTGAATCAGGGTGGGTACGCTCAAAGAACAGCATAAGCGTCGCTCAACGCAACCTTGCAGATTTTTGTATCTGCTTCCTGATATTTTACATGTTTGGCTACATGTTTGCTTTTGGCTCCAGTCAGGGCGGGTTATTTGGCTGGAACTGGTCAGAACATTCAAAAATGATTGACGACCATATTGATCATTTTCTGTTTCAGGCAGTCTTTGCCGGTGCTGCAGTCACCATTGCCTCAGGCACGCTGGCTGAGCGTATGAGCTTCAAATCCTATCTAGTGCTTGCAGCTATCACATCCTTTATTCTCTACCCTCTTGTTTGCCACTGGGCATGGGGGAATTCCATAGATAAAGAAAACACTGCATGGCTTTCATCTCTGGGCTTTGTTGACTTTGCAGGTTCAACGGTTGTCCACTCTACGGGAGGATGGATTGCGTTTGCATGTGCCATATTACTTGGTCCCCGGGCAGATAAATTTGATAAAGATGGCAACCCTGTAGCACTGCCCTGCCACAGTATGGTCCTGGCCGGGATAGGAGCACTAATACTTCTGATAAGCTGGATTGGCTTCAATGCGGGGACCTCCCAGGTTGGCTCTCCGGTGTTCAAGCATATCATACTGAATACACTTCTTGCCGGCTCATCCGGCATGTTAGCGGCACTGGTCTTTGGCGCTTTTATGGATAAATCTTTTGAACCCAAAAGAACCACAAACGGCCTGCTGGGAGGACTGGTTGGTGTCACAGCATCCTGCCATGCGATTGACGCGAACAGTGCGATTATGATCGGATTGATCTGCGGTATAATCGTCTGCCTGTCTGAAGATTTTATTGAGCGTAAACTTAAAGTAGACGATGTTGTCGGTGCGGTTTCAGTACATGGTGTATGCGGAGCTGTGGGCACAATATTATTCGCGGTTCTTGCTCCTTTGGAAAGCCTGCCAACAGGCAACCGTATAACCCAGATCGGTGTGCAGACATTTGGTGTCGCTGTTGTGTTCACATATGTATTTTGTCTGGGCTATATGCTTCTTACCATACTCAATAACTTTATTCCGCTGAGAATAACCCGGGAAAACGAAGAGCGCGGATCAAATCTGGCTGAACATAATATTACTCTGGAAACAGAAATGCTGCTGGAGAGTGAGAGAGCTGTGAATGAAGAGCAAAAGCAGTTCATTCGCATGGCCACACATGAATTCAGAACACCACTTTCAATAATCGATACCCTTTCCCAGAATCTGAAACGCCGCTGGCATAAGTTCAGTCAGGAAAAGGCTACGGAAAAAATTGATGGGATACAAAAGGCCGTAAAGCGTCTTACAAACCTTATTGATACTGTCCTGAATGCCGGGAAAGCCGAACACGGCAATATCCAGTATAATCCGGAGCCCGTTCAGGTTACGGCATATCTTCATGAGAAGCTTGAGCAGTTTAAACTTATGGCCGAGCGACATGAGATAACGCTCAACCTGAATGATACTGAAAGTGCTATTATACAGGCAGATACAAGCCTGATGGATAACATCCTCGACAATCTGGTATCAAACGCGATTAAATATTCTCCGGATGCAGATCGTATTGACATCAATGTATCCAGATCTGCGAGAAACCTGACAATCGAGGTTCGTGATTATGGCCTGGGAATTCCGAAAGATGAATTGCCGAAAATGTTTGGGAAATATTTCAGGGCCTCAACCTCTGCTGGTATTGGTGGGACTGGTATCGGCCTGACAGTTGTAAAGAAATTCGTAGAGATGCATGATGGCACAATCAGTCTCGAAAGTACTCTCGGAGAGGGAACCAGCTTTATACTGACCTTCCCTCTCGACGAACAGGAAAGAGCTAAATTAATAGCCCGGATCTGAAACAGGTTTCAGAGATTATGCGTTAACATCGATTACAACGCGGCCACGAACACTGCCAGTCATAATAGCCTTGCCAACATCAAGAGCTCCGGCAAGTCCCGTGGTCTCAACACTGGCAGCCAGCAGATCTTTTGGCAGCAGCTCTGCCAGCCTGTCCCAAGCTCTCTGCCTGCGCTCTACGGGTGCCATGACGGAATCTACCCCGGCAAGAGTAATACCACGCAAAATAAATGGTGCAACAGATGCTGGCAGGTCCATGCTTTGTGCAAGACCACAGGCAGCGACAACACCATCATAGCGTATCTGACTGATTACGTTCGCCAGCATACTGCCCCCGGCAACATCAACCGCAGCAGCATATGTTTCCCGGTTAAGCGGACGGGGCTTTCCTGACAGACTTTCCCTGTCTACCAGAGTGCTGGCACCAAGTCCTTTGAGATAGGCTTCCTCTTCCATGCGCCCGGTTGCTGCATGAACATCATAACCAAGTTTCGCCAGCAACATGATAGCTACGCTGCCAACTCCACCTGATGCGCCAGTCACCAGTATTGGACCGTCAGCAGGTTTCACACCGTGATCTTCTATTTTCTGCACACAAAGCATTGCAGTATAACCGGCAGTACCCAGCGCCATGCATTCCTTAGCACTAAGACCTGCAGGCTTTTTAATCAGCCAGTCACCATTCACGCGCGCCTTCTGTGCAAGACCGCCATGATGCTTTTCACCAACACCCCAGCCGTTTAAAACAACTTCATCACCGACTTTATAGACATCATTCGTGCTGGAAGTGACTGTACCTGAAAAATCAATACCCGGAACAAGCGGCCACACACGTGCAATCGGTGCACTGTTTGTTATAGCCAGGCCGTCCTTGTAATTGATTGTGGAATAGGCAACGTCAACCGTTACATCCCCTTCCATCAGATCACTGTCAGTCAATTCCTTAATGCTACAGACAACTCCATCATCGCCTTTTTCAAGTACTACTGCTTTAAACGTTTCATTTGCAGTCACAAGCAAACTCCTTTGCCTTATTTATCATTATCATTTTTCTGAGGATATCCCAGTTTTTCAAGCGCTACAGTGATTTCATCCAGAATAACCGGATCATCAATCGTAGCTGGCATATTCCATTCCTTACCGTCAGCAATCTTCGCCATCACGCCACGAAGAATTTTGCCAGATCTGGTCTTGGGCAGTCTCTGCACCACAGTAACCAGCTTGAATGCAGCAACAGGACCAATCTCCTGCCTGACACTGTCTATAACCTGCTTCGCAATTTCTGCATGATCAGTAGTACATCCTGCATTCAGACAGACAAATCCCATAGGCAGTTGCCCCTTAAGACTGTCTGCAACACCGATCACAGCACATTCTGCAACATCCGGATGCGAAGATAATACTTCCTCCATTGCTCCGGTAGATAATCTGTGTCCGGCAACATTAATCACATCATCCGTACGGGCCATAATATACAGATAACCGTCAGCATCCTTATAACCCGCATCCCCGGTCTGATAATAGCCGGGAAATGCTTCGAGATATGCTGATTTAAATCTCTCCTCCGCATTCCACAAGGTCGGGAAAGCTCCGGGAGGAAGTGGAAGTTTGATAGTAATAGCACCAAGCACCCCCTCCTCAACCTCTTTTCCATCATCATCAAGAATGCAGATTTCATATCCGGGCATGGGCACTGCAGGTGAACCAAGCTTAACAGGAAGCATTTCAATTCCGATAGGATTGCCTGCAATTGTCCACCCTGTTTCAGTCTGCCACCAGTGATCAATAACGGGTACTTTCAACTGATCCTGCGCCCATTTTATTGTATCGGGATCTGCGCGTTCTCCCGCCAGAAATAACGTTTTCAGGCAGTTAAGATCATATTTCCTGACAAACTCACCTGTTGGGTCTTCACGCTTGATAGCCCTGAAAGCAGTCGGTGCCGTAAACAGCACCTTCACATTATGCTCCTGAATCACGCGCCAGAAAACGCCTGCATCAGGTGTTCCAATCGGCTTGCCTTCAAATAGAACGGTTGTACATCCCGCCAGCAGTGGAGCATAGGTAATATAACTGTGGCCAACAACCCAGCCCACATCAGAAGCAGCCCAGTATACATCCCCCGGTTCAACGCCGTAGATATTCTTCATCGTCCAGTTCAGCGCAACCATATGCCCTGCACTGTCACGCACAACCCCTTTCGGCTGGCCTGTCGTGCCCGAGGTATATAAAATATAAAGCGGATCGGTTCCCAGAAGAGGCACACAATCTATCGGCTGAATGTCTTTTAAAAAATCAGACCACTCATAGTCAAAACCGTCCTTCAGTTGCGCCAGAGCTTCTTCACGCTGATATATCACACAGAATTCGGGATCATGTTCCGCCAGTCGGATGGCCTCATCAAGCAATGGTTTATATTCAACCACCCTGCCCGGCTCTATTCCGCACGAACCGGCAATAATGGCCTTCGGTTTGGCATCATCAATGCGAACGGCCAGCTCTTTGGCTGCGAAACCTCCAAACACCACAGAATGAACCGCTCCAATTCTTGCACAGGCCAACATAGCAAAAATCGCTTCCGGGATCATGGGCATGTAAATAATAACCCGGTCTCCCTTCTCAATCCCGCGAAGAGAAAGCGCTCCTGCCAGTAACGACACTTCCTTCAGTAATTCGAGATAGGAAATCTTGAGCTGGGTTCCTGTAATCGGGCTGTCATAAATAATCGCCAGCTGCTCGCCACGACCGCTCTGGACATGCCGGTCAACCGCATTCCAGCAGGTATTGCCCAGGGCATCGGGAAACCATCGCTGAGGATCTTTAGTGTGATCCAGCGCCTTGTTAGGTGGCCTGAACCAGTCAATCTGCTCCGCCTGCTCCAGCCAGAACCCTTCAGGATCACTCTGCCACTTCTTGTAAACATCCTGATAAGTAACAGCAGAGCATTTTTTATTATTTGTGTAAGAATTGTTTTGCATATCTGTTTCTGCCGAAGAAAACATTCTGGCTATTGAATTAAAAATCGAGTTGGACATTGACGGTTCCTCAAGTTTTATTTAGGCGCCCGAATAGCTAAACAGGGAGTTTGAACAGTATCCGGGCCGAGGCCAATAAAACTTTGGTTATAGTAACATAGATATCCCAGTGTATTTAAGGTTGATCAGGCAGAATTGTGCATTTATACTATTCTTAACTGTAAATTGCGAAATTGCAAAAATGAGAACTCAAAAACTGTTTATTGGCCGCAAGATTAAAGATCTTCGCCTTGCTTCTTCCCTGACGCAGACAGCTCTGGCTGAGCGTCTTGGCATTTCCACAAGCTACCTCAACCAGATTGAGAACAACCAGCGCCCTGTTTCAGCAACTGTCCTGCTGTCACTGGCTGAATGCTTTAACCTCAATATCACTGAATTTTCAGTTAACGAGGGAGACCGCCTTGTCTCTGACCTGAAAGAAGCACTGGCCGACCCCATCTTTTCAAATGTTGACCCAAGCCTTCAGGACCTCAAACTCGTAACCCAGAATGCCCCGGCAGTAGCCCATGCATTATTGGCTGCTCATCAGGCCTACAGAAAAACCAATGAACAACTGGCCGAAATAGATGATACATTCGGCAGGGCCGGCGCCCTCAGCGACCCAACACCTTATGAAGAAGTCCGTGACTATTTTCACTATCTGGGAAACTATGTGGATGGCCTCGATCATGCGGCAGAAGACCTGGCCAGACAGATTACAGGCAACCCCAGCATTCATTTGTCCGATCTGGCAGGCTATATCGAACGAACTCATGACATCCGCATTATTCAGAACAGGAAAGTATCAGACAGTACAGCCCTGCGCATTTTTGATTCAAAAACCCGAACTCTCACTCTGAATCCGTCATTACCATACTCGACACAGCTCTTTCAGGTCGCCCACCAGCTGGCATTGATGGAACAGCCGAAACTCATCAACTCCATCATAAAAGAAGCAGGCTTCCGCTCCAAAGACGCTGCGAACATCTGTAAAATGGGACTGGCAAATTACTATGCCGGCGCGTTGCTTATGCCCTACGGTGTTTTTGCAGAAACAGCCAGAAACCTGCGCCATGATATAGATCTGCTATCCAACCATTTCGGTGTCAGTCTTGAACAGATAGGCCACCGCCTGAGCACTCTCCAGCGCCCCAGCAATAAGGGAATACCCTTCTTCTTTGCGCGCGTTGACCAGGCCGGAAACATCACCAAAAGGCACAGCGCCACCAAACTGCAATTCGCACGATCGGGAGCTGCCTGTCCTTTATGGAATGCTCATCAGGCTTTTGAAACGCCGGGCCGGATTATTACCCAGCTCGCTGAAACCCCGGACGGTGTCAGATATCTCAGCATTGCCACAAGCATCAACAAACGCTCCGGCGGTTATCATAAACCTGTCCAACGCTTTGCTATCGCTCTTGGCTGCGAAATCGGCTATGCATCAGAACTGGTTTATGCAGACGATATGGACATCACCAAGACACAGAATTTCACCCCCATCGGTATTTCCTGCCGCATATGCGAAAGGGTTTCATGCCACCAACGAGCCATCCCGCCTCTGAAACGCAACCTGAAGATTGATCATAATGTCAGGGATACGATACCGTATAGTTTTGAGTGAGGGTGGGGCTAAATTATCGTAAAGTGTATTTTATCCAATAATGGTACCTAATTACATTGATGAAACCTCAGAAGGAAAAGCTGTTGTTTCTTATTTTTGCATTCGATTGGGAGACCATGAATAATACCCTTTTCCGCGCTTCTTTAGCCCAAAATGCTCTCAACAGTATTTAGCAGTATCTTGTAAGCAGTCTAGATGGGCATAGCTTGTAAGAAGTTTTTTCCTGAAAGCCCAAAGTTCGACAAATTTCATTGTTCAATATCTAGTCTCCAGTATTCAATAATAATAAGAGTAAAATATACTATAGAAATATTTATTTGGGGGCGTAAAATGTATTCAATAACGATTACTGACGTATGGATATTTTTGAACATTATAGTGATACTGGGCATAGTGGGTACTTTAGCGCCAATCAGCTGGGCTTTCTTGTTAAAAATTTCTCCTGATAAAACGCCTATTTGGCTCGAAGAAGCCCAAATTTCGGAAGAACAAAAACAGCGAGTTCTAAAGCATCATAAATTAATTGCAGGAACACTGAAGTACTGGAAAAACCAGGCCGCTGCCCATGAGCGCTTGTTTATAGCACGAAAAGTCTGGAGTATTTTTGCTTCCGTTACCTTGCCAGCATTTGTTCAGCTTTATGATAAATCTGATTATGCCTTATCATTTATCACAATTTTTACAATGTTTTCTGGATTTATTGTCCTCTTAGCTTATGCATTTAAGTCTGAAGAAAAACACCGTGGATTCAGGCAGTATGAATCTGAATACTACGATATTGCACGAAGGCTCATAAATTTGCCAGCTGAAACGGAAGAGCAGCTTAAGAAACAGGTAGATGAATTTATATTGCTAGCAGAGAAGATACGAAAAGCAGCAAGGAAAGTTGAAACTGGAGATACTCTTTCTGCAATTGATCAATAAAAATATATTTTGTAAACAAAAAAGAGAACCTCCCCTCCGCCGGAAGGAGCATCCTGCTCCTTCTAGCCGTTCACGAGCCCCGTATTACTAAGCCTCCCCACAAAAACTCGGTTTTTGACTTTTTAACAAATCAGGTACATATTAGAACCCATAAAGCACCCAATAAAGAGACCGGAAATGACAAAACAGTCTATTAACTTTACCCCACCAAATGAAGCCTGGCTTAAGGAAAAGGTCGAAGGCAAGGAATATACAAGCAAAACCGAGCTCGTAAACGACCTGATACGCCGTGAGCGAGAGCGGGAAGACAAATATAATCAACTAAAACAAGCCATTGAATATGGATTAATAAGCGGAATCAGTGATAAAACACCCGAGGACATCAAAAATGATGTCATTCAACGATTACGCAAAAATGGCAAATTACCAACTTAGCATCGCTGCACAGGAAGACCTGACCCACCTATTTGAAGATGGCATTATTCGCTTCGGCCTGACGCAGGCTGATAAATACTTTGACGGCCTGATCGAGCGCTTCCAGTTTCTCTCGGAAAATCCTGAAGCAGGATATAACTCATACGATCTCGCACCAAGTTTGCAGCGCTTTCCATATCAACGCCATGTCATCTTTTTCACAAACACCGGCAATGGACTATTAATCGTAAGAATACTTGGCGAAGAGATGGACTTCAAACGCCACTTAAAGTGAATCTATTCCTCCAACAAGAATTACATTGACATTTTAGATTGCGCGCTATTTAATAATGCAAAATATTAACACTCAGGTGATATAATGAAATCGGAACACTATATTAATTCTCTTGATGAGCTTACGGAATTGATGGGGACGCCCAACTCCAAAGTGGTTGAAAAGCATGCTGATGTCCTTGATGATCAGTGTCGGGAGTTTATCAGTCACTCTCCGTTTGTTCTTATTTCCACCTCTGATGCTAAAAACCATCAAAGCGTTTCTCCAAAAGGGGATGCTCCCGGTTTTATTCATGTGCTCGATGACAAAACTTTACTTATTCCGGAGCGTCCGGGGAACAAGATGGCATTTGGCTTTAAGAATATTCTGGAAACCGGGCGCATCGGTCTGATCTTTATGGTTCCTCGCATTCTTGAAACGCTTAGAATTGAAGGCACTGCCCGTATTTCAAAAGATCCGGAGCTTCTTGAAAGACTTTCCGCACAAAATAAACCTGCCCTGCTCTGCACCGTTGTTAAAGTTGATCTATGCTGGATACATTGTGGCAAAGCACTGATAAGGTCAGGCTTATGGAACCCTGAAACATGGTCCAAAGAAACCGGCTTCAGCTTCTCCAGACAGGTTGCGAATGTTATTAATGTAAAAGAAGATCTGGTCGATCAATCTATACAGGATGATTACAAGAATAATCTTTATTAGATCAAAACCCTTACTCTGAAACGGGATTGGTATTGATAATTTTAAACCGTGGCGAATTGAAAATAGCGACCACATATAACAACACACTATCAATCCTGTAACGTTAAGTATCGTAGTGATCTTTATAATAATCCCGGCCGGGCCACTGTCATCAGTAATGAATACGCAGGCAATTCCAGTCTTACACCAGACTTAGCCGCCGGTGTATGTCTGTTACCTGCGCCGGAACCACTCTCGCTAGCGTCCGCCCCCCATAAACATAAACAACTTTCACCCCTTCTTAATTCTGTCCTCATACAATAACATTTGATTGAAACACCTTACCCGCTGCAAACATTATGAATCAAAATCAAAAATTGTTATACTCAATCATTGGGGGCGCGTTAACTGCTCCGATAGCTTTTGCCGCCATGCAGTTTCTCATTCCAACGACTGAAGCTCCCTCACCTGCGGATAATTATATTACAGGAAAAGTAATTACATCCAATACTACCCGTATGGCATCATCGAAGAAACACTCTCTCACGCCATGCCGGGATAATCTTAAAATATGCACGACGACTGAGTGGAGGCTGGAAATGAACGCCCACCCTCGTCCCGCAGAAGATATAAAAGGTCTGAACAGCCAGAAAACAAAAATATCAGAAACAACGAGCAGTATTCGCAAAATCAGTGCCCCGCAAATATGTCTCGGCGCATTTATGAGCGAATTTGCATGGGCTGAAAACCCAACCGGGGGACAAAGTCCCATGGGAGTTTACATTGGACTGAGTGGCTCACTCTATATCTTTAAATCAGGATATGGAGCTATCCACTGTATGGTAGGTAACCAGCGGATTATGTGGCGCAATGCCAACGGCAGATGGCGCAACACCAGACATGACAATCTGATCCGTTATGAGATCCTGGGAGAAAGGCTGCTTATAAACAGAACGTTTGCTGACGGGTCTTCCTCAACTGATCATTATCCCCTGGCGCTCCTGACGAAACATGCCCCATGATTTTTGCATGTTCTCGTAAACAGTCCGGAAATACAACGTGAACACATGTGAATCCGCGTGAACAGTACGTCAACAGACGTGTCTTAAACGTTACAAATGGTGGTCAGAACGTGAACGAATAGCGCGTTTTACGGGGAAAATCACAGAAATTAATGAGGGGAATAACTTATATTTTCTTTCACAAATGGCGGTTTCCCTGCGCAGTATGCGAAAAGACAGCAAAACTTACCCCCCACATCATCTGCCATGCATATAATCTTTGGTCCGACACCAAAAGATGGTGCTTCGGAGGATGACCGGTAACCTGACATCCAGGCAGAGCGCTTGGGCACTGCAACTTACTACTATTTTAAAATAGCGCTTAAGCGCTCTGCATAGCCCTGTTCAAAGGGTAAGAAAACAGATAAAACTCCGCATCAGATATGATTGCGGAGCTAAAATGTTTGCATCTATGATGTCTCTTAACTCTCCCAGGTCATCTGGAGCTTGATCGCACCCTGCGCGGTACCATTAGCAATAAATATGGACCCGCCTGCTGCCACATTGGCCGATAACTCAACAACAACTTTGGAAGGGCGGTTCACAAGAGTAGCCATTTTCTCCTCAATCTCTTCTGCAACGGCAGCAAGAGCAGAAGATACCAGCTCAAAAGACTCTGTAACCAGACCATTCTCCGATTGAGGTTCTGCTACAGACCGTAACTGACCAAACGACTTGTCCGCCTCAATAAAAACTGACCCACCCTGCTTCAACCTAAGCTCGACAACATCTGACATAGCACAGCCTCTGTAATATAATTCCCGAAATATTTGCCATATATCACATAAAACTGCGTCAGGATTGAGGGAATAGAGAGAGTATACACAACAGAATGCAGCCCTCAAATCTGCACCAGACCGCCAATAACCAAACTATTCAACTGGCGGCATAATCAGGTGAGCACCTTCAAAAACGCACTCCTGCATTTCCTGTTCTGATAACCCCTCAAAGTTTGTCTGCTTGATCTGCTGAATCACATCATCAACCTCTATCCCTTTAGTGGAAACTCCATTACTGGCAAGATGAGAGATTGCCTGTTTGCCAATGTCCTGCCAGTCAGAACTATTCCTGACAGTCATAATACCCGGATTATCACTGAAATCCCGCTTTACACCAGTCTGCTTCTCCAGTTCAGCGATCTCTCTGGTAGGTGTAACGCCATCATACATGAGCTGAGCTGCGGGGGATGGAGACAGATTTACGCCATTTCTATCTGTTCTGGGAAAGGCCTCCTTGTCACTAAGCTCCTGCAAAGCCGGACCAGCCACCTTGTCGTCAAGAATTTCTCTTGCCTTCTCCCACCCTTTCGGAGTAGCCGCAAAAGAACCTACTTTGTGAAATGTCTCCCGCTCTGTTGTTTTGGTATACTTATACAGACCAAAAGGATCTTTTCCCTTATGCATATTTTTAGCCGAGGGCACCTTTGAAGATTTTGATCCGTCAGACGCCCGGTTCACTGTCTGTCCAACAAAAAACTTTTCAACATTCTTGTCAGCCTTGTAAAAATCCATATACACTCCGGGGTGTCGCATTCCTCTGTTCATATACTCAGTATACAACTGAGGAACAGTCATTTTATCTATCTCCTCTGACTTTTTCACAAAGTGTTCTTCACTGACTTTTTTCCAACCATCATTAAATGCTTCCCGATGCGTATCCGTAATATTTCTCTTTTCCCATTTTCCCAGTCGGCCAGAATTGCCGCTTGAATCTGATGTCAGAGATCCATCGATAACTTCCTGCCATTTTTCATCACTAACAGGGCCATCCGCAACTGAAGCTTCATAATCCTTGCGTGAAGCAGCAAGCCACTCACCAGTCAGTGGAGATTTGGGATTCACCTTATTTACCTCGGTAATTTTCTCATAGGCAGGAAGATTTTCCAGATCTGACTGCACTTGCTCCTTTAAGGTTTCCTGAGGTGTATCACGAACATCAATACGCTTCTCAGCGCGTACAATTCCCTTATCAATATTAAGGTTTGCATATCCACCCTGTGTAGTTCCCGGATTTAGATGACCGGATCTGGACGTTTTATTCTTATTCAGCCCAGTTGAACGACGTAAGTCTATAAACTGGTTTACCTTACCCTGATCAAGAGTGCCCCCTTTTCCTTCAAAATATAACGCTGTCTGTGTCCAGTTGTCATTTTTGTCCAGAATAATCCCTTTTGCATACGCTGCAGAACCTTCTTTTAAAACCCCACCCACAACTAATGAACCAAACGACATCATACTTGAACTTCCACCACCAGCAGACATCTTTACAACAAATGATTTGTGGGCAGACGGGTCGAAGTCATCAGCAAAAAAATCTGCATTTTTGCCATTAGTATCAAAATCCTGAGAGAATTTCCCCCTCAGCTCTGTTTTTGCTGCTATATCCCCATAAGCACCAACAGAAGTTGCAAGAGCTTTACTACCACCACTTCTGGCAGCACCACCCTTCTTCAGCAATGGAGTACGATTTGATGCATCCCGCAATCCTGCAACATCATTTAATGTTGTCGTTCCATAAAGCTTACCATTAAAAGGCTCCCAACTAAGAGAAACGTCATAGCCCTTCTCTTTACAAGCCGCACCACTTTTTTCAGCAAGCTGCCTTACATCACCTTTGGCTTTAGCAGTAGTCTGACCTTCTGATTTTCCCTTTGCCTTAACAGCCTCTAAAGTGTTTTTTTGTACTGCACCAGCTAATTTTACAGCATCTTCATAACTGTTACATTCCATCTGCAATCGGTATTCCCCACCGATAGCATTGGTATTGACAATGCCCTCTGCAAATGTGGTCGTAGTGTTACTCTCTTGTCCTGGCAAAGACTTTGCCGTATCCCGCCAATTACTTTCAACGCCTTTACCTGTTTTTCCACCTAAAGCACCTACAACTCCATAGGAAATTTTTACGCTGGCTTTTCCACCGGGTGAACCTTCAGAGATCTGAATGCGCTCTTCAAAACCAACCTGCGCCATTTTGCTTGCCCGGACATGATAAATTGTTTTTTCCTGAGCGCTCTTATTGGTATATCTCGGTGCATCATAAGGCATTCTGCCCCTGGGATGAAAAACGTTTGAAGTCACTTGCGCCATAGCTTTGGCGTTTTTAGCATTTGAGACTGCGTTTACAGACATTCGTACAGGATGCTCAGTTGTCACAAAATCAACGGCTGCCTTAACCCTGTCTATGGTTCCACCAATATTATCTGCTGCTTTTTTTGCATCTTTTACAAAGTTATCAAAAAAACCTGTATTGTCTGATGAATTTGATTTTGAAGTTTCTGTCGACTGCTGGCCTGCTTTTTCTATTCCCGCCATCTGCACTTTTCTCACCTGAAATTCCTGACTTCTGAAATTCTACAGCGATAAATGTCTGAATACATCAGTGACAGCTTCGTAGAAGATACAGGGAGTACTTATAAATATAGTCAGCGAAACCATTACGTAATTTTCTGAGGTATATTTATTGATTTCAATATGAAGGACTGAAATGCTCTTTAGAACCGGATATAACATATCCGGGCAGTGATAATTGCATACACGAATGATGGCAGAGATACTGGTGTTTAAACCTATGACATATCAACAACAATCTATTATGAAAAAAAGTAACTTATTATTCAAAATAATCAGTCATAATGCTATAGGTCTTGCATCTTGCTTTTCTGAGCCAAGACTATTGAGATAGCCGAACCGTTAATAAAGATTTTATGCCATGAGTGAAAATAATACAGACAACCGGACAGCCAAGAGATTTAAACTGGAAGAAACCGGTATTCTCTATGATGTAAATTTTGACAGGCTCCCGATCAGGCTGATCGATATCTCAACAAAAGGTCTTAAAATTGCAGGTGTTGACCTGATCGCAGATCAGGAAGTTGTTATTGAATGGAATGGTCTGGAAGTCGGTGCAACCGTCATGTGGGCCATTGGAGAAGCTGCTGGCCTTAAATTTGATGATGAGCTGGAAGACAACCACCCGCTACTGGTTATTGGGCAATAATCATTCATCTGAATAAGTCGAGATAAGATC
>JBOEGA010000034.1:0-31893 GCA_050633205.1 Methyloligellaceae bacterium
CGATATAGGTATAGTGCCCAAGTCCACGCAATACGTCCGCAAGTTTGGACGCATCAGGCTCGGGCCTCGTAATCAATAAACGCATCACTCACACGCTGCAAAAAAAATCCTCACCGGCTTGTTGTAAAAGCTGTTCAGCCAGCTCACGACCAAGCTTCTCTCCATCTTTTATAGCAGCTTCTCCAGAGGCTTCAAAATGTATGCTGCCATCTGGCTTTAAAATCTCTCCAACAAAAACAATCTGGTCTTCATTCAACTCAGCCAGCCCGGCAATTGGCGTCTGACAAGATCCATCAAGCGCTCTCAGAAATGCACGCTCTGTCTTAACACATACTTCTGTCGGTTTATGGTTAAGCGGCGTTAGCAATTCCCGGATCAGATCATCACCAGACCTTTGCTCAATACCAATAGCGCCTTGCGCAATAGCGGGCATCATATCGTCAATTTCAACACAGGACGTGATTACACCTTCCATCCCCAGACGCTTGAGCCCTGCACAGGCAAGCAGTGTTGCATCAACCTCGCCCTCTTCCAGCTTACGCAGGCGCGTCTCAACATTTCCCCGGTATGTCACAACCTGAATATCCGGGCGCAAACGCTTGACCTGCGCCTGCCTGCGCAATGAGGAAGATCCGAGCACGGCCCCCTGCGGTAATTCCAGCAGCGTTTTTGCTTTTGGACTTAAAAAAGCATCCCGCACATCTTCACGCTTCAAATAACAGGAAATCTCCAGACCATCAGGCAGCTGAGTTGGCATATCCTTCATGGAGTGAACGGCAATATCAATCCGCTTATCCTGAAGCGCTTCCTCAATTTCCTTGGTAAAAAGCCCTTTCCCGCCAAATGCACGTAAAGCCTTATCCTGTATTTTATCCCCGGACGTTTTTATGATATGTATAGCAACCTGATCTTCGCTAAGACCATGTGATGACATAAGCAATTCACGAACTGTATTCGCCTGCCATAACGCAAGTGGGCTGCCGCGTGTGCCAATATTTATTTTTAGGGATTGCAAACTCTTGTCTCCAGATGATACGCGAAAAGACATAGCGGGAATTTATTGCTATATAGATAACATAACCCCCATATATCACTTCCAGAATGGAAAAATCTAGCGTTTTGAAAAAACTAACGATACTCGGCATAGAAACAAGCTGCGACGAAACCGCCGCCGCCATAATAGAATACCACAAGCCCGATGACGGTAAGATCATCTCCAATATAGTTCGTTCTCAATTGAGCGAACATGCCGAATTTGGAGGCGTTGTACCCGAAATAGCTGCCCGTGCCCATGTCGAATGCCTTGATATCCTCATAAAACAGGCCATGAAAGAAGCCAGCCTTGATTTTCATCAACTGGATGGCATTGCCGTAACCGCTGGTCCCGGCCTGATAGGCGGCCTTCTTGTTGGCCTGATGACTGCCAAAGCGCTCTGTGCTGTGCATAAACTGCCACTACTGGCAGTAAACCACCTCGAAGGCCATGCACTGACTGTGGGACTGACAGAATCTCTTGCTCCCCCATATCTTCTTCTCCTTGTATCTGGCGGCCATACCCAGCTTCTCATTACTGAGAAAGCCGGAAAATATACCCGTCTTGGCACCACACTGGATGATGCTCTGGGCGAAGCCTTTGATAAAACAGCCAAACTTATGAACTTAGGCTACCCCGGCGGGCCACAGGTTGAAGCATGGGCGCTGAAAGGCGACCCCAAACGCTTCAAATTTCCAACCCCGATGCAGGGCCGCCCCGAACCGCATTTCTCATTCTCCGGCCTCAAAACAGCCGTAAGACAACAGGCCAAAAAGCTTGAACCCGTATCCGATCAGGATATCGCAGACATCTGCGCAAGCTTCCAGACAGCCGTTGTCGCATCAGTATCTGACCGGGTTAAAAAAGCCATGAACCAGTATATAAAACAACTGGGACCGGATGCACCGAGACACATAGTGATTGCTGGAGGCGTGGCTGCCAATAAACATCTCCGTGAAGGTTTGCAAAATACCGCAGATAGTCTTAACTTCCGGATTCATATCCCACCCATCAATCTGTGCACCGACAACGCTGCAATGATTGCCTGGGCAGGAGCACAGAAACTTGAAGCCGGCCTGACCGACGAATTAACCGTCTCGGCCAAAGCCAGATGGCCACTGGATGAGAAAGCAGCACCAGCCCACGGAGCTGGCGTAAAGGCCTGAATATAAAGGCCCTGTTAAAATATATTACGGAGACAGATTTTGGGAATACAAAAACTTGGTGTTGTCGGAGCTGGAGCATGGGGAACAGCACTAGCACAAAGCATGTGCTACACATCATGTGATGTAATGCTGTGGGCACATGAAAAAGAAACCGCCGCCGAGATCAACGAACACAACCTCAATACTACATTTCTGCCTGAAATACCGCTAAACCCGAAAATTCAGGGAACTGACGACCTGGAAGAACTGCGAAATTGTGATGCTGTATTACTGGTAGCACCCGCTCAGTTCCTGCGTAAAATCAGTCTGGACCTGAAAAGGATCCTTCGCCCGGACTGTCCGGTTCTGATCTGCTCTAAAGGGATCGAAATTGATAGCCTGAAACTCATGTCCCAGATACTGGAAGAAACCATGCCGGGCTCTCCATTAGCGATACTTTCCGGCCCAAGCTTCGCCCATGAAGTTGCTGCAAACCTCCCCGCAGCACTGACCCTCGCCTGTTCCGATGAAAAACTGGGGCTCGAACTGATAAACACTCTTGGCCATACAACCATGCGGCTATATTGGACCGATGACATCATTGGAGCACAAATAGGCGGTGCAATCAAAAACGTAATGGCCATAGCATCAGGCATAAGCTCAGGAAAAGACCTCGGGCAGAATGCACATGCTGCACTGACAACCCGCGGTTTTGTAGAGCTGGTGGAAATAGGAAAAGCCTTTGGTGGCAGACCCGAAACTCTGACAGGTCTCAGTGGTCTGGGGGATCTTATCCTGACCTGCTCCAGCCCTAAATCAAGAAACATGTCTCTCGGCCACGCATTAGGACAGGGACAGACCGTACAGGAAATTCTGGGAGCCAGAAAATCTGTAACTGAGGGTGTTTATACTGCAGAGGCCATCGCTAAAATTTCAAAAACCAAAGATCTGGAACTGCCAATATCCAATGCAGTTCACCAGATCTTACAGGGCAATCTTTCAGTCGATCTCGCTATAGACTCTCTACTATCTCGTCCATTCAAACCTGAAGCACATTAGGATCAGGACACAATAAAAGGAACACACAATGCTCGTTGCAATGATTGGTATCGATAAAACTCCTGACGGACTGGAACGTCGCAAACAGGTCCGCCGCGAACATCTTGCTTTCCTTTCCGAACTTGGCGACAAAGTAGTCCTTGCCGGACCGTTTATGGATGGCGACAAGCCAACAGGCAGCCTGATTGTTTTCGAAGCCGATAGCGTCGAACAGGTCAATGAATGGATCGCCAAAGACCCATATACAGCCGCCGAAGTATTTGAAACTGTTGATGTTCGCCCCTGGAACTGGCTGTTCGGCAAGGGGAAGAAATAAAGCTTGAATAAAACTGAACGCACCTGTCATCAGGCTGCGTTCATCCTCTATTCAGCCCTCACAGGCTATAGATGAACCCACATTGAGTTACCTCTCCGTATTGCTCGCGGCTGCTGAACCCGGTCAATAACAAGTGAGAGACTCAAAATGCCAAAAAACAGTAATCGCGCAAGAAGAAGATTCGACCGCGAAAGAAAGATTCGTGCAAGATCAGATCGTGGAGAATTTGTACGATGCGTTCACAGGAAATATATCGACGGCAGGCTTTCAAAATCAAAGGCCACACCACCATATGGAAAAAGATGGCCGCGTGAAAAACGATGGAAACTGCTGTACCTGAGACGCAATAAACTCAGGCGCGCAAAAAAGCTCGGATTTGAGTATCCTGAACAAAAATGGAAAGATCACCTTGATCTTGATATCTCTGTTACCGACAAGGCAAACTCCTTATGAATCTTCTTTTCATATGCAGCCGCAATCAATGGCGCAGCCCCACAGCAGAACAACTCTGGCGAAAATCGCCAGAGCACAATGCCCGGTCAGCAGGAACCAGCCCAAAGGCAAAAAGAACAGTCAATGCCGGGGATATCGTATGGGCAGATATTATTTTTGTTATGGAAAACAAACACAGGAGCAGATTACAGGCTAATTTCCCTGCCCCCCTGAAATACAAAACCATCCATGTTCTCGATATCCCGGATGAATATCAATATATGGATCCTGAACTTATTGAAATACTGCAAGAAAGAATTGGTTCTCTGCTGGAAGAGAATGAATAGAAACAATAAAAAAAGAGCGCACCATTCAGATGCGCTCTGTATATCCATCATCTGTCAATTCAACAGATTACAGAACACTTGTTATAATAGCCCAGATACCAATGCCGATACCGGCAATACCAAGAGTACCCTGCAATGGTGCAAGCTTTTGCAGAAGCTGATCACCTTTGGCTTTCGCTTCAGCATTCCCGCTCAATATAAACTTGGCAATCAAGCCATAACCAAGCAGAAAACCAAGTGCAGCAATTACAACTGAACAGGCAATCATAGTAGCCCATGCTATTGGCGCTGTTGCCAACAGGCTGAGATATAATACTGACTGAATAATCCCCCAGATCCCCCAAAAACAAAATACAACACCAATCCATCCCTGGAATGGAGCTATCTTGTCGAGGATCTCTTTAGCATCAGGCCGCCTTGCCAGTACCAGCGAAGGCACAGCAATAAGGCTCAGTAGGATAATAGAAATGCCATATATCATGTAAATTTTCCTTATTTTCTGGCGATTCTAATTATTTCTACGCAATACTGTCAGCAACTTGATAGCTGCATCAGCTACAGGCTGTCTTTTCAGCACCTTCTCTTAAATCTGTTATTTACAAAAAACGGAGAATGTTCTGTAGCTTGATAAGCGGCGTGACAGGAGAATAAGGCATAATTATGTAAGGCACATAATCATAAAAAGGCTATAAACACCTGTAAATCAATAATATTACATAATATCACATTATTTTGATGGAAGCTTTTGGATATTATCAAAGTTTGAATTTTTTGTTAGCATACTTGCCAAAGCAGGTTCTTGTATTAAACTTAAGCAACTGAATAACAATAAAATTACTCACTGGTCACGTCATTGCAAAAGAAATAGGCCTTATCAATAATGTTGAGAGTATTACTTCTGATAATATTGCTGACCACAAGCAGCAACGCTTATTCAAAAGGCAATACAGGAAAGCCTGTTGATATTTTCTACCTCCCGCATATCCATGCTAAATTTGGAGGCAAAGATTATAAAAGCCGCGGCGGTGATATGGTCTTTTTCAGCTACCTGCATATAGCTCTGGAAATTCTGAAAGACCCCGGAAAATACGAAGTCTATAACGAAGGTTTCTATTTCAGTCTGAACCGAAGAGCCAGATACAGAATCCGGCGCTCTGAGTTCAGAAAATTCAGAAAAATATTTCCTACTGGTTTTCCAAAAAATGTCACGAGCTGGAATGCAAAACAAAAAGCTGCCTTCATTGAATACGGCCCTATAACAACTCTTTATTTACTGAAACGAATAAACATCATTCGCAAAACAGAACGGTGGACTAACGAAAAGAAAATTGCCCGTCACCTTGAAAAATGTTCTCAAACACCATTTTTTAAAAATCTTGGTGAAGTTTTTGCCAGTAATATTTTCAGCTCCTGGAAAGAATTCTACCCAAAAATAAGAAATACGCAGACAGGAAAATCCAGAAAAATATGCCATCAGATTTTTGCTAAAAGAGAAGTCTATCTGGTAAAGAAAATCCGGAAACGTCGCAAAACAGCGAAAAAACCACTACTGATAATTTTTGGCTATGCCCATGATTTTGGTCAGTATTTCAATGGTGAAATAAAATATATTGGTACACCGGAACTGACATATGCTGCCATGTGTTACCATTATAGAAATACACCTCCTGATAAAAACTTCGCAACATTTTGCTATTACAACTATAAGAAGTGGCTGACCAGACTTGGTCATCAGCATTATTTTAATGAGCATCAGAACTTTGGCTACCGAAGTTTCTGGAGCGATTTTTTAGGCCTCATCGGCAACACTGGCAAAAACACGGTGCCTGGCTCAAAAACAATTTCCCCTGAATAGCTTTTAAATATGCCCTGTGTCTGACTTCTGCACCTGATTGCTTTCCCGGCTAAGGTCTACTAAAGCTATTGTTGATTCTATTAATAATCTAAGGGAGCAGCACATGGCCTATTGGCTCTTCAAATCCGAACCCAATACATGGTCCTGGGAAGATCAGGTTAAAGCAGGAAAAAAAGGCACTGAATGGGACGGTGTGCGCAACTATCAGGCTCGCAACTTTATGCGTGAAATGAAGTCCGGCGATCTTGGTTTCTTTTATCACTCTGTCAATGAAAAGCGTATCGTTGGTATTGTAAAAGTTATTACCGACAGCCACCCGGATTCCACTGATGACACGGGGAAATGGGAATGCGTCGACATTGCCGCCGTAACAGAAGCCCCCAACCCCGTTACACTTGATGATATTAAGTCTGATGAAAATCTGACTGAAATGATTCTGGTCAACAACTCCCGTCTTTCAGTACAGCCCGTTAAAGCAGATGAGTGGAAGCACGTTTGTAAAATGCTTAAAGTAAAACAGAAGGATCTGAAATAATGGTATTTGCAGGCATAAATTATCTTGCAGTACTGGTAGCCGCCATTGCCGGATTTGCCATTGGCTCCGTTTGGTACATGATATTGGGCAATGCCTGGATGAATGCTCTTGGAAAAACCAGAGAAGAGCTGAAACCCACCCCTGGACCATTCATTGCAGCATTCCTGATGCAACTGCTCATGGCATATATTCTTGCAGGGGCAATGGGACATCTGGGCGAAAACACTGTCACTGTAAAAAATGGCGTTATTTCAGCAGCATTCTGCTGGGCAGGATTTGTCCTGACAACAATGTTCGTCAATCACCGTTTTCAGGGAAGTCCACTAATGCTGACAGTCATTGACGCTGGTCACTGGCTCTTTGTTCTTCTGGGAATGGGCATTATCATCGGATTGTTTGGAATTTAAAATCGACACTCGGAAAACATGAAAGCGTGAACTCCAAGGGAGCAGGAGCCCACGCTTTCTTCCCACCGTTTACTCGGTATTTCTCAATATAAGAACTAACACCTTGGCTTGCGCCCAAATGCCGTCACCACATTTTCGATTACGGTCATAACTTCATTCCGACCGTCAACATCGACACTGACAGCAATAACCGGAGCACACTTCACCGGCTCACTCTTAACAAACCCAGTTGTTTGCAATTCATTTGGCATCTCCGCCCCACGCCCTTTAGGTGCCTCACTACCCAAAACACGCATTAGCGTAAACAGCATCATCAAAGCGACAACAAAAACCATTACCCATGAACCCTGATCATCATTGATAAACTCTTTCATTGTTTTTTTTGATGCCAGCATGACCTGTCTCCGAATGATACATTCCAATAAACCTGATGACTAAATAGCAAAGCTCATGCCAGTCATTTAAGGGAATAGATAGTGACGAAGCGTGTTTTCGACGGCATAGGAGAGTGAATGTACGTTACTCCATTCGAACTCCACGATACGAATTTGGAGAAATGTCAGAGCGACAAAAACAGGAAAAGCAATAAGAAGGAAAAGTGCCAGGCTATTAACCGTATACTCCGCAGCTACATCTGCATCAGATTTAACTTTTGACATATCAGATCACTCCTGGCTTCGTTAACAACTAACACCAGTAGAGCAACTGCAATGCCAAAAATTATGCGCCTAACTCAAAAACAAATAAATTCATAAAAAACACATACTTAGAGAAAGAACGTATCTTTTCGGATAAAATATCGAATACAAATCAGGCACAGGAAAGCCTGATCTGAAACAGATTCAATTAACTTCTGTCCCTTTTTAACTCAAAAATCCGAAACAATCCCGTTCTTCTCCCAGTCCCCATATCTGGCAGGGTCAGGCCCCTTACGCCCCCCAAGCTCCTTCTCTGCAGCCCTCTGAGCCTCCTCAGCAGCTTTCCTGCGCTCTGCTGCCTCCTGCAACGCCCTCTCAGCCTCAGGCGTCAGAACTTTAGCTGGCTGGCCATTTGCTTCCGAATCTGTTTTATCCTCAATAGTCAAGAAACATGTCCTTTCTTATGTATTAATTCTGTACCTATATTGTATATAGACCTCTCAAATCCCATCTCAACAGTCAATATCAAAGGGTGGTAAAAAGCATGAGTTATCTCCGCACAGCAATTCTACTGGCCGCTATGACAGCCCTGTTTATGGCTGTAGGCTTCTTCATTGGTGGCCAGACAGGCATGGTAATCGCATTTCTCGTTGCCGTGGCTATGAACGCCTTTACATACTGGAATTCCGATAAAATGGTCCTGAATATGCACAATGCTCAGGAAGTCGATGCCCGCAGCGCACCGGAATATTACGATATTGTCAAACAACTGTCGCGAAATGCAGGTTTGCCAATGCCAAAAACCTACATAATGCATTCAGATCAGCCAAATGCCTTCGCCACAGGCCGCGACCCGCACCACGCAGCCGTATGCGCCACTACAGGCCTTCTGGAGATGTTAACGAAAGAAGAAGTCGCCGGAGTAATGGCCCACGAGCTGGCACACATTAAAAACCGCGATATATTGATTATGACAATCACAGCAACTTTTGCTGGTGCCATATCAATGCTGGCACAGTTTGGCTTCCTGCTAGGTGGAAACAGGGGAAATAACGCTGTTAATATGATTGCCAGAATAGCGATTATATTCCTGGCCCCTATAGCAGCAGGTATCGTTCAGATGGCCATTAGCCGGGCAAGAGAGTATGAAGCAGATAGAATTGGAGCGGAGATCTGTCAGCGCCCTCTATGGCTTGCCTCGGCCCTGAATAAGATCTCAGGAGCGTCAGAGAGCATCCATAATGAAACTGCTGAAAATAACCCGGCAACAGCTCATATGTTTATTATCAATCCCTTGAGCGGAGAAAATATGGATAACCTGTTCTCCACACACCCCGATGCCAGTAATCGTATTAACCGTCTGAAACAGATGGCAATAGAGTGGGGACAAAAAGAAGAGGTATCTTACCATAATACCGAGGAAGACGATTCCTATGGCGGGCCCTGGGGCTGACAGATGAATTCTTACCTTAGTCAGAAACTCAGCATACTCATATCCCCTCCAATTATTAATAAGAAGCCCCTTTTTAGGGGCTTGATTAATACTCAGCTTTAGCGCATTTGTTAACTATGTAAAACAATTAGTCCGCACTCAGAGTATTGGAAATTTCCGTTGTCTAAAGATAAAGCTGGCCTCGCTACAAGAAAGGCTGCAGTAAAACTACTGGCAAATGTACTTCAGGATAAACGCCCCCTGGATGAAGCGATTGGTCGCTATGGCACAAGTGGCCCACTTCAGGACTTACTCCCCAAAGACAGGGCTTTTGCCCGGGCTATCGTGTCTACAGCTCTACGCCGTAAAGGCCAGCTTGATGAAATTATTTCCAGGTTTCTTGAAAAACCTCTACCAAAAAAATGCGGAAACCTGAAAGAGATCCTGCTCTGTGGTGCTGCTCAGATGATATTCATGGATACTCCACCCCATGCAGCAATTGATCTGGCTGTCAGACACTGTAAAGGAGAGCGTCGTTCTTTCAGATTTTCATCCCTCGCTAATGCAGTCCTGAGAAGGATTTCCGAATACGGCAAGTCTATGGCTGAAAATCAGGACTATGTCAGAGTCAACACACCAGAATGGTTATGGAACCGTTGGGAAAAAACCTATGGCACAGAACAGACAGAACTTATAGCCCACTCCCATATGCAGGAAGCAGCTCTGGACCTTACTGTAAAGTCCAACCCTGAAGGATGGGCTGAAAAGCTTGGTGGCTATCCCTTACCCAATGGCAGTGTGCGAATACTTCACAAAGGGCGTATCGAACAGATAGAAGGCTACTATGATGGCGAATGGTGGGTACAGGACATAGCAGCCGCTCTTTGTGCTCCATTGCTGGGTCACGTACAGGGCCTGCAGGTTGCTGACCTTTGCGCGGCTCCTGGCGGAAAAACTGCCCAACTGGCAAATGCTGGGGCCCATGTAACAGCGGTCGATATATCGGCCAAGCGACTGGACAGACTGGCGGAAAATATGATTCGCCTAGGTTTGCGAGCTGAAATTGTAGAATCAGACGTCACTATATGGCAGCCCCGCGAACAGTTTGATGCTGTACTGGTCGATGCCCCATGCTCTGCAACCGGTACAATTCGTCGTCATCCGGACCTGCCACATCTAAAATCTGAAGCTGATATCCTGGAACTGGCATCTCTTCAGGAGCGCGTGCTGGAAAACTCACTGAACATAGTGAAACGGGGAGGAGTAATAGTCTATTGCACCTGCTCACTTGAACCTGAAGAAGGCATAGATCAAATAGCCAGATTCCTGGAAAGACACCCGAATGTAAGGCTGGAACCTGTCAGACCGGCAGAAGTCTCTGATTACAACGAATGGATTTATGAAGGATGCATTCGGTCACTTCCAAGTGGATTACCTGCTGAAGACCCACAATATGCAGGCATGGATGGCTTCTTCGCAGCTCGTATGCGGGTATCTTGATAACCATTTGTTTAGCATGTTTTATATTCCTGGACTTGTCTCGGAATATAAAAATGTTATTTCCCCATTTTTTAAATTCCCTAGGTTACTCTCTACAGGAAATCGGGGAAACAGAAAATGCAGCTGACAATAGTATCATTAGTCGTGTTGGGAACAATTGCTGGTATGCTGACTCCGGGTCTTAAACCTCCTTTCAGCATGCCTGACTATCTGGTCCACACAATAACATTCTTTGTCTGCTGCTTATGCGTACTATCACTGAACCTGCAGAGATATAAAGCAGCACTGACTATAATGTTGATATTTGCTGTAGGAGTAGAAGTGGGCCAGTTTCTGGTACCGGCAAGATCACCTGAAGTGATAGATGTTGCATGTAATATAGCAGGTACACTGATGGCCAGTGCCGTATACAGGCAGATTATTATAAATCAGACCTGATTTTTGAACATTTTGTTCTAACTATCAAGACAGACAACCTGATTACGGCCATTCTGTTTAGCATCATACAAGGCCACATCAGCCCGCTTTAATATTGTATGAATATCGTCTCCCGCCTGCATACCACTAACCCCGAAACTACAGGTAAAGGAAAGCAGCCCCTCTTCAGTGCTTATACCAATCTCTGATATTGCCTGACGAAGTCTTTCGCAGACTTCCATGGCCTGTTCACGTGAAAAACCCGGTAAAATAATGCCAAACTCTTCACCACCAAGGCGACCAAGAGTGCCCTCTTCATTTTCAGCAAGAGATGACACCTGCTGAATAGCAATATCGCCGATATCATGCCCATAAGTATCATTTACGTTCTTAAAATGATCGATATCAAACATAACCGCATGTACATTAAGGGTCTGCTTGGCTGCAACCATGGCAGCAGTTCCCTTCTCAAAGAATGCTCGCCTGTTGTAAACACCCGTTAATGGATCAATTGTAGCAAGACGGATTAACTCTTTCTGCATCGAAGTAAGGCGCTGTGCACCTCTTAGACGCGCTTCGAGTTCCTCTTTGGCAGGTGGTTTCCTGATAAAGTCATCTGCTCCACTATCAAGAGCCTGAACCAGAGTATGACGATCATCCTGAGATGACATGACCAGAACATATATAGGGTCACGTTCATTTGAAAGTGCCCGTGTTTCCCAGCACAATTCAAGACCAGACATTGTTGCCAGCTCAAAACTGGTTAATAGCAGATCAACACTTGGATTTTCGCAGATATAATCATAGGCGACCTTGCCATCCTTAAAGGTTGTAACAATATCCCCGCGGCTCTTCACCATATCCTCTAGGATCTGAAGAACCACTCCGCTGGAATCTGCAATTACAATATGCATTGGTCACACGATACTGGATAAAAGGACAATAGAACACACGCACAAGTGCATCACTACCAGTCCAAACTACTAAAACTAGAAGGCAACTGCAAAAATACTCTCAACGCCCCCTGCACAAACAGCCCTGTAAGACAGTTGGGTTTACACTACCAGACCCAGCTTAAAGAAGAGCTAACCCATTATTGAAGATAATAAATTTTTAACGAAAAAAAGAGGCTACAGTAAAAACTGTAGCCTGAAGGAGGTTTCTCGGAACTTGCTCAAAAAAGCAAGAATTGGGATAAACCCGCACACAACAGAAGTTGTGTTAATGTTCAGCCCTGTAAGGAAGAAACGAAGTTGGATCAATTCCTGAAGAATGATGCCCATAAACACGCAATCTGTCCCTACTCACTGTAAAATAGCAAACCTCCTGTCCAATATGAATGGTTCATTTGCATCACACAAAGATTCTACAGCATCAGTTTCCTTAAAATCACGAAAAATTAGACTATACATCCCCAAATACAGCCTGTTGCAGCTATTAAAATATTTTGAATAAAATGTATTTAACCACTGGATAAGCGGTGGATAAAGTATTAATCGATCAAAATACGGAAAATACAACCCAAAACCAAACATAGATCAAAATATATTTCAAAAACCAACATAAATACTTTGATAAATATCTGAAAATATTAACATCAACATAAAATCACTTACCCCTCATACACATGCCTAATGCAGGTTAAACATAATCATTACTGCACATAAACAAATCATTAAGCATAAACTCAGTATCCTGTGGCAATTCAAATAAGATATGACTTGCATCGTTAATCTACAGACCGTATAACCACTCTCTCATCGAACAGTCCGGCAGGGCATGCCGAGTCTGTTTAAAAAAGCTTGAATGTTCAGCTCTTCGGAATTGAACACATATTAATTGTTTTAGGAGACAAGCAAAATGCCCAAGTTGAAAACAAAAAGTGGCGCGAAAAAGCGCTTTAAACTTACCGGCTCCGGTAAAGTTCGTGCAAACCAGGCTGGTAAACAGCATGGTATGATCAAGCGGACAAAAAAATTCATCCGTAACCAGCGCGGCACAACGATCCTTAAAGATTGCGATGCACGCATTGTAAAACAGTTCTTGCCTTACGCGTAAGTAACTGACGTCACGATAAGAATTTTTAAGGAGCATACACAATGTCACGTGTAAAAAGAGGCGTCACTACACACGCACGCCACCGCAAAATCATTAAAGCTGCAAAAGGCTATTACGGCCGCCGCAAAAACACTTTCCGCGTTGCTAATCAGGCGGTTGAAAAAGCCGGCCAGTACGCATATCGCGACCGTAAAGCAAGAAAACGTAATTTCCGTTCTCTTTGGATCCAGCGTATCAATGCTGCAGCAAGATTGAATGACTTTACATACGGACGATTTATCGACGGCCTGAACAAAGCGGGTATCGAAATTGACCGTAAAGTTCTGGCCGATCTGGCTGTTCACCAGCCAGAAGCTTTTACTGCCCTCGTGGCAAAAGCAAAAGCAGCGGTAAGCGCATAAGCGAGTTTTTCGCAACATACGCCTGTTTACAAGAGCTAAGATGCCAATAAAGCGTATTAGCTCTTGATTATCTCCCTGTGCTGCTTTAGCTGAAACATACTAATCGTGATGTCTTAGTTTGAGGCAACCCATCTATATAGATGGCTCTGTAAAGCCTGATTTTAAAATATACATTTAAAAAACAGGTTTATGGAAACGGCGCAGCACTTCAATATTCGATAGCTTCCCACCTCAAGCCAACTCATCACTGACTTCGACCGAAACGACCAAAAAAACGAGAAGTTCAATGAGCACGGTTGCCGAAAAGCCTGAAACGGATCTACAAGCGCTGGAAAATGAGCTGCTGAATGCAATAAATACTGCATCAGATCTGAGTACACTGGAAGACGTTCGAGTCTCCGCCCTTGGTAAAAGGGGAAGAATCTCTGAGCTGATGAAAGGCCTGGGCAAAATGGCCCCCGAAGAACGTAAAACGTTCGGTCAGGCTGTTAACAAGATTAAGCAGAAAATAGCGGATCAGCTGACTTCCAGAAAAGATCATCTGGAAACAGAAGCCCTCAATATCCGGCTCTCAGAAGAGCGGGAAGATATTTCACTTCCGGTAAGGTCCGGCCCTTCACTTGAAGGCCGCATTCACCCTGTTTCTCAGGTTATGGAAGAAATTACTGAAATCTTTGCAGATCTGGGGTTTTCCATTGCAGAAGGTCCGGATATCGAAAGTGATTTTCATAATTTTACTGCGCTCAATATCCCTGACGAACACCCAGCCAGACAGGAGCATGACACCTTCTATTTCAACCAGAAGGAAGGTGAAGACTCACGTAAAGTGCTGCGCACACATACCAGCCCCGTACAGATCCGTACAATGCTTAATGAAAAGCCACCAATACGGATTATTGCTCCTGGAAGAGTGTACCGTTGCGACAGTGATCAGACGCACACACCTATGTTCCATCAGGTAGAAGGCCTTGTAATTGACAAGGAAACCAATATGGGACATCTGCGTTGGGTTCTTGAAGAATTCTGCAAGGCATTTTTCGAAGTTGATACAGTAAAAATGCGCTTCAGAGCATCACACTTTCCATTCACAGAACCATCTATGGAAGCAGACATCGGTTACGCTAAAGTCGGTGATGAAATCAAAATTGGTGAGGGTGACAAGTGGCTCGAAATTCTGGGTTGTGGCATGGTACATCCCAATGTACTACGCAACGTAAACCTTGATCCTGAAGTCTATCAGGGCTTCGCATTTGGTGTTGGTATTGACCGTCTGGCAATGCTGAAATATGGAATGCCGGATCTCCGCCCATTCTTCGGCGCAGACCTTCGCTGGCTAAAACATTATGGCTTCCTGCCATTCGATGTACCGACTATTGCAGGAGGGCTAAGCTCATGAAGTTCACATTATCGTGGTTAAAAGAACATCTTGAAACCGAAGCAGGTCTGCAGGAAATACTGGATACACTGACAGTCATTGGCCTGGAAGTGGAAGAAGTCAATAACCCGGCAGAAACGCTGAAAAACTTTATCATCGCGAAAGTTGTCTCTGCTGAAAAGCACCCGGATGCTGATAAGTTGAAGCTCTGCAAGGTGGATACAGGCAAAGAAACCCTTCAGGTTGTCTGCGGTGCACCCAATGCCCGTGAAGGCATTAATGTTGTTTTTGCTCCAGTTGGAACCTATGTACCGGGTATAGACTTCACTCTTACCAAAGCAAAAATCCGTGGTGTCGAATCCAGCGGTATGATGTGCTCGGGCAAAGAGCTGGAAATATCAGATGACCATGAAGGCATCATTGAACTCGAGACAGATGCAAAACCGGGGGCCTCCTTTGTCGAAGATCAGAAACTGGATGACCCTGTTATTGAAATAGCAATCACTCCAAACCGTCCGGATTGTCTCGGTGTTTATGGCATTGCACGTGACCTTGCTGCTGCAGGCCTTGGTACATTAAAAGATACCCCCGTCACAGCTCCTAAGGGAAGCTATGATTGCCCTGTCAATATAGAGCTGAAGTTTGATAAAGAAAACGCACATATCTGCCCTGTATTTGCAGGAAGGCATATAAAGAATATTAAGAATGGTCCAAGCCCGGAATGGATGCAGAAACGCCTTCGTGCTATTGGCCTTCGCCCGATCAATGCTTTGGTAGATGTCACCAACTATATCTCATTTGATAGAGGCCGCCCTCTTCATGTTTATGATGCGGACAAGTTAAAAGGCACTCTCCATGCGCGCTTAGGCAAGTCTGGTGAAAAATTCCAGGCACTCGATAACAAAGAGTACGAGGTCGATGAATCCATGTGCGTTATCGCAGATGATAGTGGCGTCATTGGCCTGGGCGGTATTATAGGTGGAGAATCAACTGGTTGTACGGAAGAAACAACAAACGTACTGATCGAAGCCGCATATTTCGACCCGATCACAATTGCAATGACAGGCCGTAAGACAGGCATTCATTCTGATGCCCGTTTCCGCTTTGAGCGTGGTATAGATACCCGCTCGGCAAAGTCCGGAGTTGATCATGCCGCAAAGCTGATACTGGATATCTGTGGCGGCACTTCAGGCAAGACATCCGTTGCTGGAAAAGCACCGGATAAAGACGTGGAAATCAAGTTCGATACCAAAGAAGTTGAACGTCTTACTGGTGTTACACTGGATACCAAAGATATTAAGAAGACCCTGAAAAAACTTGGGTTTGAGATTGATGGTAAGGGCAACCACATTGACGTAGAAGTGCCAAGCTGGCGCCCTGACATCAGCCAGTCTGCTGACCTTGTTGAGGAAGTTATCCGCCTGTTTGGAGTAGATAATGTTCCTGCCATACCACTACCAAAACTTGTCGGTGTTGCCAGACCAACCCTGACACCTATTCAGCTACGCGGACGAAGAACGAGACGCGTACTTGCCAGCCGTGGCCTGACAGAAGCAATAACATGGTCATTCCTGCCAAGGGAACTGGCCGGATTATTTGGAGGAGGTCAGGATGAGCTTGAACTGGCAAACCCTATCTCGGTTGAAATGTCTTCAATGCGCCCAACTCTGTTACCTGGATTGCTCACTGCAGCCCAGCGCAATAGTGACAGGGGCTTCCCGGATACGGCACTGTTTGAAATGGGACAGGCCTATCGGGGTGATCAAGCTGAGGATCAGTATTCCGGGGCCGCTGGCATACGCACAGGAACATCTGGACTATCAGGTTCCGGCAGGCACTGGACTGGTGCAGCACAGTCAATAAGCCTGTTTGATGCCAAGGCCGATGCCTTTGCTGTTCTTGAAGCTATTGGCCAGGATCCTAACAAAGTACAGGTTACACGTGATGCGCCTGCCTGGTTCCACCCAGGCCGATCAGGTGCAATTCGCCTAGGTCCCAAAATCCTTCTTGGTGTCTTCGGAGAGCTCCACCCGTCAATACTGAAAGCCCTGGATCTTAATACTACAGTTGTTGGCTTTGAGTTATTCCTCGATGCAATACCTCAACCAAAACGCAAGTCCACCTCCAGATCTGCTTTGGAAAGCACTGACTTCCAAACTGTAACGCGTGACTTCGCCTTTATTATGGACCGGGATATCCCGGCTGGTGACGTGGTAAGGGCAGCACTTGGATCTGAGAAAAAACTGATCTCAAATGTTAATGTCTTTGATATCTATGAAGGCAAAGGCGTCGAAGATGGCAAAAAATCTATCGCCATCGAAATAACGCTGATGCCAAAGGATAAAACGTTAACAGAAAAAGAAATTGAAGCTGTCGCTGGCAAAGTTATCAAACAGGTACAAAAAGCTACAGGCGGAGAAATTCGCGGATAAAAAGATCTTTACTAAACTAATCTGGGGGTAGCAAATTTCCTATATGCTGCCCCCCTTTTGATGCCTATCCTCAAAGTAATACTTCTTAACCTTTTCACCACCTCTAATAATATATTTAGATATTCTTGCTAATATAACTATTCACGTTCGTTTAATATACAGAACCTGCATCTTTTGGCATCCGGAAAGCTAGTGTGCACTATCATGGATAACATACTGATTATTGACGACTCACCAATAAACCTGGAGTTTCTGTCAATGTACTTTGAGAAGTTTAATGCTGAAACTACAAAAGTATACTCCACAGAGGAAGCTCGCAAAGAGATTTCAAATAAATCTTTTGACATGACTTTTCTGGACTACCACATGCCGATAGAGGATGGGGTTGCATTCATAAAAGCAATGGAAGCAAATAATCTGCTGGATAAACTTGGCAAAATAATTGTTGTCACTGCAGATACAAACTTCGACGCAAAAAAATTTGGTGTCAGCAAGTACATCTCTGGCATGCTTAGTAAACCTCTTGATATCAACGATCTGGACAAGCTTTTGGAGTAAAAGGTGAGTATCGAGACTGCAATAAGGGAGCTTGATGAAATATGCGACTTTCTAAAAGGTCATGAAAGTATTCACCAGGCAACCTACAACTTAACTCACGAAAATATGACCGTAATCGTAGAGATTACTGGCATGCTGCCAGGACTCAATGTCTGGCTGGACCAAATTGAACCCAGACTACAAGCAATATTTGACCGCCCTGTTAATTACGAAATTATTTCGGCAACCTCAGAAAAAACTCAACTCGCAATCCCGAATCAGGAAAAAGTAGCGGAAAGCAACTCATTCGATGAAACTGAGTCATCTCTCTCTGACCGAAAACTCATTAGCAATACCACTTATATATTCTCATCATTTGACAGCAATTACAGACTCATGCGCATGGAATCCGAGCGTAAGACTTTTGAATCAGATGAAACTTACTTTAAGGAAAGCAATGAAATTTCTGAGCAGGAAGCCAAGAGCATCAACAAGCTGTTTCAGGTTGCCGTTAATGATTATAAAGCTGGAAAAATGATCAAAAACTTTGTTGAAATAAACGTCAACAATGCAAAATCAGAAGAAATACTTTCAAAATTCGCCTTTATTTTCAGACAGGTACCAAAACAATTTACTGATCGCTTTATAATTTCTCTCGTAAGAATCCCATCGGAGCCTGATCAGGAAGTTATTAATAGGGCAATTGCAGCTTTCAAACAAATCACACCAAAAGTATTTCTATCACTTGAGCTGGATACATATTTGAAAAACCAGCCCAGATTTAACGATCTGCAAACGGATGGTTTTTTAATAACTGCAGGCAACCCACAGCGCAAAGATATTGCAGGTCAGATAAGAAAAGCTAACTTTAAACAGATTACAAAAGAGGTTTTTCTGGTTTATTATACAAGAGACTGGAAAGAAATACCTTCCAATAACCCCGGCCTCACCCCAATGTATATGAAAACAAAAACAGCGACCTGAAGTCATTTTAGGATAGTCATATCTGTAAGCATAACACGATCCGGATGGTAAGATATCCCTCCTACAAAAAAGACGGAAGCTGATTTCTCATCTCCCGTCTGGCTATTTTATTACTCAACTTACGCTTTTTACTTTCAACCACTCTTGGCTTGAAATCTCGTGTCCTGACAGCTCTCGCTACAGGATTCCTCTTTTTCATAATTCTCTCCTGATTATATTGAAGCCCTTCAGATCATCAGCTAAAATAGAATAAGCTGCAATATGAAGCTTAATGATATATACACGATTTAATTGAACGCCGGATGAATATTAACGCATATCTGATCTGCAATATTTGTGACTGAGGTATACTTTATGTCTTGCATTTTCTCTCGCAGAAACATCACGGTCTCGATTTTTATGGCATTATTGATGATTTTACTATCCGGGCAGACATCCTACGCCCGAAAAATAGTATCCATGAAATTGCATTACAAACCTGGCACAATAATCGTCGTGAATTCCGAGCGAAAACTTTATTACGTTTTGGGAAATGGTAGAGCAATCCGCTATCCAATCGCCATTGGAGTTCCTCAGGAGCAATGGATTGGAACAACTTTTGTTCAAAATAAAAGAAAGCACCCAAATTGGACCCCACCTCCAAAATCACCGGGAGGTAAGCCAGGACGTACAGTACCAGGAGGCCCTGGTAACCCGTTGGGAGCCCGTGCTATTTATCTTGACTGGTCATTATATCGCATTCATGGAACATACACACCCGGTTCAATTGGCCGGGCTTCTTCAAACGGTTGCTTTCGAATGTATAATAAGGATGTCAAAGACTTGTACGAGCGCGTTCATATAGGAGCTCCGGTACACGTAGTGCAAACACTGGAAACAAAGCGAAAAGCACGCAGATAATAACAACTCCCTTCACTTATATCTCAATCCTGTAATGAATGATCTGTGGAAATAAAAAAAACTCTCTCGAATATTCTCAATCTTATACATTAGATTAACGAAGTAAAAATAAAATTATACATAAATATACTCTGCGAAAAAATCTGATCGTTATATATTTGATGATTTTATTGGGTTGTTACTATATTCTTGTGAGAAGGGGCCTCCGGTATGAATGGCAATAAGTTTTTAAAAATAACGGGCATTTTTACGCTGATTATCACAATGTCAATCTTTCCCGCTTCATCACAGGGCCTTCTTGACGACCTTTTTGGAAGCCCCACAGATGAAGGACCCGGCAACCCACATTATGTATCTTTTTCGCAAAAATACAGCCCTGGACAAATAGTTGTAAGCTTTAGCGACAGAAGACTCTATTTTGTCAATAAACGCGGCAAGGCCTACAGCTATCCAATTGCCGTACCTGCTGACAAGGCAAGATGGCAGGGCAGACTGAAAGTTACAGCCAAACGCGAAGATCCGGCATGGGTTCCTACCGCCCAAATGAGAAGAGAGGATCCTAGATTACCTGCTAAAGTTCCAGGCGGACATCCGAAAAACCCTTTGGGCAAACGCGCACTCTACCTTGGAAATACACTATATAGAATTCATGGAACAGATGCTCCTTGGACAATAGGCAGTGCTGTCTCAAAAGGTTGCATCCGCATGCATAATGAGGATGTAATCGACTTATACAGAAAAGTTCCGATAGGAACAGACGTAATTGTAACATGGAAACGTTTTCATAGTTAGTATTGAGGAAACGTCATATGACAGATACTCCCCCAAAAACTGAAGAAGAGCAACGTGAGGACAGAAGAAGCAGAACTTTTCTGGGAGGGAAGATTCTGTTAAATCAGGATGGCTCAGTAATTGATTGTTTAGTCCGAAATAAATCTGATAAAGGTTGCCAGGTAATTGTCGAAAGCCAACACGGTATACCTGATAGCTTTGAGCTAAAAATAGGTACAACTGGCGAACGCCTTCAGTGCACAGTAGCTTGGCGCAGGCATGATAAAATTGGGCTAGAGTTCAAGAAGTAATTGAGACTTGCTTTCATATAAGTCTCTGACTTCCCCAGCCAGATGGAATGACCCTACAACAAAAACAACTCCCTCATTTCCGGCAAGCTGTTTTGCTTTATTAAACGCCTGCTTCACACCGTCAACTACAGATACAGGTGCTGATTGGTGCTCACTTAGATAACATAAAGAAAGTCTCTCTGCATTATCCGCCTGCCATATTCCTTTGGGCGAAAACTCGGTAAAAATTACTGCAGCTGGCTTCTGTGCAGATAGCAGAGAGAATATCTCCCTCTGCCTCAATTCAAGCAAACCCTTGATTCCATCATCCTTAGAAAAGGCCTGCTTACCTGAATAGACAATAACACATCTTTTTCCTTCAGCCTTTTTACTGAAACTATCCAGTGCAGCTTTAATTTTGGGAGGATTATGGGCACCATCAATTACAACCAGCGGATTTTCCGAAAGAACTTCATTCCGACCGGGCAGCATATTTTGTTTCAGGCTGCTCTCAAGAATTTCACTGAACTCTTCTGCCTTATTAAAAGCCATTATCTTTTCATAGGCTGCAATAGCACAAGCTGCATTGTGCCCTTGAAAGTCCCCATTATGATTTACTGCAATATCCTTATATTCATTAAGTGAAGTCTGAATAGTAAGTCTCTCTACATCATCATATCTGTAACAAAAATGCTGCCCCAGAATTTCCAGATGAGCCCCCACCTTATCAGCAAAACTTTGAGCAATTTTCTGAGCCTCAGGTTGTAAAAAACCACAGATAGCCTGTGAACCCGGCTTAATAATCTGAACCTTGTCAGCAGCAATCTCTTCTATTGTTGTTCCCAGAATTTCAATATGATCCAGTCCGACACTCACCAGGACAGAGACGTCTGAAGTAACAATATTAGTTGCATCAAGCTTCCCACCAAGAAAAGCCTCGATAACAGCTACATCAACTTTCTTGCGTGAAAAAGCCAGGAGAGAAAGAGCAAATAACACCTCGGAGTAGCTGGGCTTTCCAAACTTGCCATCAGTATCCACCTTCTCAACAGCAAACCAGATCTCATCCAGTAACGCGTCCATAAAACCTATATGAAGGCGGCGCCCGTTAATCTGGCAGGATTCATTGATAACCTGAAGGTAAGGAGAGGTAAATAACCCTGCTGCCTTACCACTCTTATATAGCAAATGGGATATCAGCGATGAAACCGACCCCTTGCCTGAAGTTCCTCCAACATGCACGATTCTAAAGTCATTTTGAGGGTTCCCGAGTATATTGAGAAGATGCTCTATTCGTTCAAGCTTCAGATTAAACTCTGCAGAGAACCCTTGCCCAAGACTTTCCAGCCTTTGCACTACACGGTCATGACACTGAGGCAATTCCATAGAAATCTCACATTCTGTCATTTAAAATACAGCCTGAAAATATCCTGCCATATATCAATGCATAGTTTCTCGCGGCCACTCTCCCAGGTTCCTCTTAAGGAAGGATTCCCATTGACTTCAATAATAATATTGTCACTGAAACCTTCTCCCTTTGAGAAAAAATCAATCCCGCATATCTGAACCTGCAAAACTTCTGATACAACTTTTGCCATCTCATAATGGGCCGGCTCAAACCTGGTTTTAAACTGATCTATTTGACAACCTGCAGCTAAGTTCCCCAGCCCTGATAAATTTATAATAGCCCCTTCCTGAGGAACCCCATCCCATATACTTTCACTTAGGCTTTCAGAAATAAAACAGCTCTTCTGCTTCCACAGGAAGTCGGTTGATTGACGAAGTTCGAGAAGCTCAAACCGAACATTTTGACTTTGCCTGAAAAGCTCTCGCAAGGTCGATATACCATCCCCGGTTACCGACGGTTTTTGCTTGCGGTAGATAAATCTTGGCAATCCATCAAGACAGAATAAGCGGTATTCATCACCCCTGATACATTCCTGCACCAGACAGGCATGGCCATATTCAACTGTCTGCTGCATAGCCAGAACAAAATCAGTATCATTACTGACGAGCTGAACCCCTCGCCCCATTGAACCCCGATTAGGTTTCACAATGACAGGATATTCATGCTCTTCATGAACATAATTCAATGCATCGGGAATGCCGTGGTTATATATTTTGTAGGCATTATCTTTTGAAAAACCTGGAAAAAAAATCTTCCCCTTCGGCACCTCTAACCCTGCATTAGATAGTAAATCTGAACAGTAGGATTTATCATTACATAAATCCTGCCCAACAGCATTATTGAGCGGATAAGTCGGTGTTTCAGCGCCTCCGGAGTAAAAGAAAGATGTACCATCCGATACCCGGGCCAGATGCCCACTCTCTTCACCTATAAAGGAGATATCCAGGTTAGAATGAGCACATGCAGTCTGTAGAATACGCAATGGTTCAGCAATTCGGTACTCTGTCATGTAAATAGCCCGGGAACCTGAAACATATCTTAGCCCGCCAGCATTTGCTTAACAAACTTGCTGGCCTTTGCAAAATCCATCTGCCCCGCATATTGCTGCTTGAGAGCAGCCATAGCCTTACCAATATCTCTAAGTCCTTCAGCCCCGACTTTTCTGACAACTCCCCTTACAGCCTCTTCAATCTGGCCTTCACTGAGTTGAGGAGGCAAAAAGTCTGAGATAATAGTTATTTCATCTTGCTCTCGCTGGGCAAGTTCCAGGCGTCCTGCCTCTTCATAAGTCACAACAGACTCTCTACGCTGCTTTATCATTTTAGCAAGAATATCAACGATTTCCTCATCAGAAACGCCTTCCTGACCATTCGTACGTGCCGCGATATCTCTATCTTTAATCGCAGCATTTATAAGCCTGAGAGTAGATGTTCTGTGCTTATCTTTACTTTTCACTGCTTCTTTTAGAGCAGTATTAATTTTGTTGCGCATAATCCCCTCGATCAATCACAAACAAATCCAACAACACCTTAAACATTATTCCTGTTAAGACCGGATAACAGCAGGCATGGTTAAATTCATAACTAAAATATTCAATGACAAGGATATGAATCTGTTATATCCCCCTTGTCAACACTTGGGAATAATCGCAAATATCTATTCCACAATCATGGATAACAAGAGAATACAAATTAATTATAATATAACTCTTTGAAAAACAATGATTAAAAAATGTTCTTCAAAAACTTGACCCATTAGGGCCAATACCTTAGTGTCCGGTCAATTTAGCCGTGATCATTCAGCAGTCGTTGAAGCTTATAACAATTAGCGTTTTATGCTATCTGGAAACGTTGATAATCACTAACCATGTCCAACATAAACTTCATATATAGAGTAACATGACAGCTCACACAAAAAATACCCCCACTAAGTGGACAGATGTTCCCCAGACTGCAATTCTGGTCCTTGCGAATGGCCAGGTTATCCGTGGATATGGCATAGGAGCAACCGGAGAAAATGTTGGAGAAGTCTGCTTTAATACAGCAATTACAGGATACCAGGAAATCCTGACTGATCCTTCATATGCAGGACAGATAATAACTTTTACATTCCCTCATATTGGAAATGTTGGAGCAAATCCGGAAGATATAGAAAGCTCAAATCCGGAAAGAGCCTCTGACATACGCGGTTGCATTATTAAAGCTGATATAACCAACCCGGCAAACTACCGCATGACATCTCATCTGAATGAATGGCTTAAAGCCAAAAACATTATTGGCATTGCGGGTGTCGATACAAGAGCTTTAACTGCGTACATCCGTAAAAATGGAATGCCTAATGCTGTAATTGCACACAACCCCGATGCGCAATTTGATATTCCTGATCTGGCCACTAAAGCAGAACAATGGCCAGGTCTGGAAGGCATGGATCTGGCAAAATCAGTAACATCAAGCAAAAGCCACACCTGGGATGAAGGTCTGTGGCAGTGGAATAAAGGCTATCCCAAACAGGTTGATAACAAATTTAACGTTGTTGCCATTGATTTTGGAATGAAAAAAAACATCCTCCGCTGTCTGACAGATGCAGGTTGTAACGTTACTGTGGTACCTGCAGAAACATCTGCCGAGGAAATTCTGGCACTTAATCCGGATGGAATTTTTCTATCTAACGGACCTGGTGATCCCGCAGCAACTGGCGAATATGCAGTTCCCCAGGTTAAAAAGCTTCTGGCAGCAAACCTTCCGATTTTTGGCATATGCCTCGGCCACCAGATACTCGCACTTGCTCTTGGCGCTAAAACTAAAAAAATGCCTCAGGGACACCATGGTGCAAACCACCCTGTAAAGGATTTCACGACCAACAAAGTTGAAATAACTTCTATGAATCACGGCTTCACAGTAGATACAGATAATCTGCCGGCAGGAATTGAGGAAACACATACCTCATTATTTGACGGTACCAACTGTGGCTTGAAAATGACAGACAAACCAGTCTTCTCTGTGCAATATCATCCGGAAGCTTCTCCTGGACCACAAGATAGTCACTATCTGTTCACAAGATTTGTGGATTTGATTAAAGAGACAAAAGAAAAAACAGCAGCTTAAGACATTTCTGATACCAATAGAAAACGATCAGTAAGCGCTAAAAAACAATAAAGGTTGGTAGTGTGAATAGACAAATTGTTTCTTCGATCCTAATGCTATTTTTTATAACAGCTCAGTCTGTAACAAACACAGCACACTCCCAATCACCTTTTAAAAACTGGCTTTCACTAAAAAATCAATCTCATCCTCTAACAGGGAAAATCTGGTCCACTGTAGACAAAAAATTCATTTCCGCTAATGAACTTGTCTCAAGGCTTGCTATCCGAAATTACATTCTTATGGGGGAAACCCATGACAATGCAGATCATCACCGCTTACATGCATGGTTAATCGGCAAAGTTGTAAGATACGATAGAAAACCCAAGATTGTTATGGAAATGATACGGGAAGATCAGGCCCAGGCATTAAAAAGCTACATGTCACGTGTCAGATCAAAGAAACAACCCAAACCAGCTGAAAATCTGGGTCCGGCTCTCCAATGGAACGAGAAATGGGGCTATGACTGGAAAATCTACCAGCCAATCGCTTCAGCTGCTTTTGCAGGAAGACTGACAATCAAAGCAGGAAGCGCAAGTAAAGAAGCAGAAGCTAAATTTAAAAAGAGTTCATTTTTCAACGGAATGACAGCTCAGGAGAGAAGACGGCTTGGTGTTGATGAAAAATTCAGCCTTTCAGTATTGAACTCTCTGAAAGATGAAATGAACAAAAGCCATTGTAATGCGCTTCCCTATTCAGCCCTGCAATCCATGTCACATGTTCAACGCTATAGAGATGCTATTCTGGCTGATAATCTGATCAAAGCTGCTCGCCCTTTCGGATCCGTACTGATTGCAGGGAATGGCCATATCAGAAATGATAGAGGGGTTCCATATTATATTGCCAGGCGTATAAAAAACGCGAGTATGATCACTTTGGCGATGCAGGAAGTATCATCCGATCAGAAAACACCAGGTGACTATCTTCCGGCAACAGCAGGCACCAAACCCGTATATGACTATATCTGGTTTACTCCGGCACAGAGTAGAAAAGATCCATGCCTGGCTTTTAAAAAGAAATAATGGTTCATCAGTTACGCCAGAAATACGGCGTAAACAGCACAAGCACTGCAAACAGCTCCAGACGTCCTAATAACATGGCGAATGAAAGAAGCCACTTCGCCATCTCTGGTAAAGTGCCATAATGCCCCGCTGGACCGACAATCTTGCCAAGCCCCGGCCCAACATTAGCTAATGCACTTCCCGCAGCCGACATTGCTGTAACTGCATCAAGCCCCATCAGTTCCAGAAGCAGGGACAGAGTAAAAAAGCTCACTACAAACAGAAAAAGAAAGCTCATAACAGATGTCGTTACCTGAGCTGGAATAGGCCTGTTATTATAATGTGCAGAGAACATTCCACTTGGATATATAAGGGTTTTTACCCGATATTCGATCGCTGCAATAATGATCTGAAAACGAAAAATTTTAATACCGCAGGATGTTGACCCCGAACAGCCACCAACAAACATAACAAAAAACATCACTGATGAGGCAAAGGCTCCCCATAGCGTATAATCTATGGAGGCGTATCCTGTACCGGTCATAATAGAGATAATGTTAAAAGATGAATATCTGAGTGCTGTACCAAAATCCATCCCGTTTACCCAGCTTTGCTGAAAAGACAGAATAAAAATAAATACAGCCAGTGCCACCAGAAATCCTCGAACCTGCTGGTCAACCAGCAGTGGTCTGAGCCCACCTTTAATATAAAGCAAAAACGGTATCGACCCGATTACCATAAAAATCATGCAATTAACTTCAACTGCCAGGCTGTTGAAATAGCCAATTGAAAGATCATGTGACGAATATCCGCCCGTAGCAATAGTTGTCATGGAATGCACGGCAGCATCAAAGAGCCCCATACCAGCCAGGCTGTAGCCGATAAAACATACCAGAGTAAAAAATAGATATATGCCCGTAAGTGAGCCTGAAATCTGGGTTGCCCGAGGAAGAATCTTCTCTGAAGTATCAAACCCTTCGGTTCGGAAAAGCTGCATCCCGCCAATCTGAAGCATAGGCAGTACAGCCATAGCCATAACAATAATACCAATCCCTCCAAGCCACTGGAGCAAAGCTCGCCAGATTAAAATCCCTCTGGGAGCATCATCAAGCTTTGTTAAAACCGTTGCCCCTGTCGTTGTTAATCCCGACATGGATTCAAAAAAAGCATCTGCCCAGGTCATCTCAAGACTGGATATGGCAAAAGGTATAGCCCCAAAAGCTGCAAGGCTAAGCCAGGAAAAGGATGTAAGAATAAAGGCTTCCCGAATAGAAAGGTCTTTACCTCCGCCACTCGTGGCGATTGCCAGACCAACTCCTACAAATATTGTAATAATCGAGGAAAAAACAAAGACCACCCAGTCCGGGTTACCTGAGGCCAGATCAAAAAAGGCAGGGATCATCATTGCTACACCAAGCGTAGCCAGCAGAACCCCTATTACAAGCAATATCGGCCTGATATTGATCATGCCTTGATCCTAAAAACAACTGAATTACAAAAGATTACTGTTTCCTCGGCTTAAAGAGCGTTGTTTTCGTTAAAAATCAATAAAAAGNNCCGGAATGAACCTAATTTAAAATACGCTCAGCATAAGGACTATCAAGGGAAAATGCCGGAATAGAGACATCGAAAAGCTCACCAGTCTCTGACTGCATTGAATATGTGCCTACCATAACCCCTGAAGAGGTATAAAGAGGTGCACCACTTTTATAAGAAAAAGATGCTCCGGGCTTGATAATAGGCTCCTGCCCTACAACACCTGCCCCCTGCACCTCTTCAGTATAACCGCTTGCATCTGTAATGCGCCAGCATCTGGAACGCAATTGTACAGATTGCGTTCCCATATTTTTTATCTCAACTTCATAAGACCAGAAATAATACTCGTCAGCCGGAGAGGATTGTTCTTCAACAAAAGAAGGCTCAACACGTATTCTGATTAAATTTGTTGTTGCTTCATACATGTTAACCCCCAACACATTCACTCACTTATCGCAGTCGCTCAAGAGCCTGCTCTATATCATTCGTCAAATCAATCGAATCTTCAAGTCCTACTGACAACCTCACAAGATTCTCCCTGATTCCAAGTTCTGCCCTGGCTTCAGGCTTCAGACTATGATGTGTTGTCGTCATCGGATGTGTGATTATACTTTTTGAATCCCCAAGATTATTGGAAATAAGAATAAGTTTCAATGCGTTAAGAAAGTTGAATGTCGCCGCCTTATCACCATTGATCTCAAAGGCCACCATATTGGACCCACCTGTCATTTGACGACTGGCAAGTTCATACTGGGGGTGATCAGCACGACCCGGATAATAAACACACTTAACAAGATCATGCGCCCCCACAGCATCAGCAATCTTTGCAGCATTTGAAGTCATTTTCTCAACCCGCAACGGCAGTGTCTCAAGACCTTTTAACATAACCCAGGCATTGAACGGACTGATAGAAGGCCCCGTCTGCCTCATATACTGGTGAAGGTGCTCTTTTACAAACTCCTCACTCCCCAATACCATGCCACCAAGGCAACGTCCCTGTCCGTCTATATGCTTGGTAGCCGAATAAACCACGACGTCAGCCCCGTCTTTGAGGGGTTTCTGATATATCGGTGTAGCAAAAACATTATCAACGACTACATAGGCTCCCGCCTTGTGAGCAATCTCACACACAGCCTGTACATCAACCAGTTCAAGTGTCGGATTAGTCGGTGTCTCAAAAAAGAATGCCTTGGTATTTGGGCGTACAGCCTGCTCCCACGCATCAAGATCCTTACCATCCACCAGTGTGGATTGTATCCCCAGTCTGGGTAAAAAGGTCTCTATTACATAACGGCAACTGCCAAATAATGCCCTTGAAGACACAATATGATCACCAGCCTGCAAACGACACAAAAACGCAGCCGTTACGGCAGCCATACCGGTAGCCGTAGCGCGGCCATCTTCTGCCCCCTCCAGCAGTTTCATCCTGTCTTCAAACATGGCAACTGTTGGGTTGGCAAAACGGCTATATATAAACCCGTCAATATCCCCTTTAAACAGAGACTCTGCATAATCCGCACTTTCATATGTATAGCCGGATGAGAGATAAAGAGCCTCGGAAGTTTCCCCAAACTCGCTGCGACGCCCTCCACCATGAACCATTTTGGTTGCAGGACCCCAGTTTTGCTCTTGAGAAATTGGATCAGATTTTGCCATTTGCCGATTCCGTTCGTTTAAATAAAAAAAATCCCGACCAGTCGATTTCGGGCCGGGGGATCGTGCATTTTACAACATGTCTCACACGGCCTTTTAGCGAATTTTTTAACGTGGCTGCAAGCCGACCGGCCCAAATCACCACGATGATCTTGTTGGCATTTAGCCTGAACTTTTTAATACCGTCAAGTCTGTGCGTGGTTATGTAACATCATCGACGGTTCTCAGAGAAGCTGGATAATCTTACGGCCCGCTCTGAGCCCGTTTTTCATCATCTCCTGATAATTCCCTGAGTATCTCCATAACATCATCAGTAGACTGGGGCTTACCAAACAGATACCCCTGCCCCATATCACAGCCCATCTCCTTCAAAGCTTCAAGCTCTGTTTCCTTTTCAATTCCCTCAGCCAGCGTTGAAATGCCAAGCCCTTTACCAAGGGACAGCATGGCCTTCACAACATTTCTGGATTTTTCATCCTTCTCAAGCTGCATCACAAAGCTTCTGTCAATTTTGATTTTGTCAAAATTAAACTGCGCAAGTTGCGAAAGGCTTGAATACCCGGTTCCAAAGTCATCAATCGCGATACTCACCCCTGCATCATGAAGATCCTGCAGAATCTTGATAGCAATCTCTGTATCACTGATAAGCGTACTCTCTGTGATCTCGATCTCAAGTCTCATCGGAGACCACCCCGTCTCCCCCAGAATATTTAATATTCTCAGCCCCAGCAGCTTATCATTTAGCTGCGTGGGAGAAATGTTAAATGACAACCGTAAGCCTGGCGGCCATTTGATCGCATCCATACAGGCCTTACGCAACAGATTCTCGGTCAGGGTAATGATCAGACCGCTTTCCTCTGCAATTTCAATAAAGATGGACGGAGGAATTAACTCCCCGGTAGGGTCAGTCCACCGCGCCAGTGCTTCAAAGCCTTTAATTTCACCGCTGTTAAGGTCCACCAGCGGCTGATAATGCGGTATAATATCATCATTCTTGACAGCCTGACGGAGAGACTGCTCAATCTCTGCCCTCTTGACCAGCAGACTGTCCATCCAGGTCTGAAACTTTTTAATACTGCCACGGCCATTGTTTTTGGCAACATACATCGCCACATCTGCACAGCGGGAGACTTCAGAAATCAGATTGGCATCATCGGGATAAATCGAAACCCCGACACATGCGCCTACCTCCACATAATTATCAGAAATTCTGACAGGAGTACTTAGCTCCAGAATAATTTCTTCAGCAAATTCCTGATAATCCATTCCCTCATCACGCTCGGCAATTATAACAAACTCATCACCACCAAGCCTGACAATAATATCATCCGGAGCCAGTTTTCCAAGCCGCGTAGCAAGTGTAACCAGAAGCTCATCACCACCATGATGTCCCAGTAAATCATTAACCTTTTTAAAACCATCAAGATCAATCGCAAAAAATGCGTAGGATTTATGCTCGCCCTTATCTTTGGCATCATCCAGATGAGCAATAAAATTCTGCAGAAAATGGCGGTTAGGTAATTTCGTCAATAAATCATGCTGGGCAATCCAGGCAACATTTTTATCTGCTTCTTTTCGTTCCAGAATCTGTGCCTGCAAATCAACATTTCTTCTGAACATAAAAACATAAAAGCCGATAGAAATCAGGATGATGGCCGTGAAAATCTTACCGACATCATAGCTTTGTGATTGCAGGCTAAACAGATAAATTCCGCCAAGAAAATCAATATTGCCAACAAAAGACCATGCAATAACGCCAAGTACCGCAATGGATATGGCATCAATGACCTCTTTTCGACGAAAAGCCTTTAACAGGCTCAAATACTTGGACATACCCGGCGTACTCAGATGATAGGAATTTATTAAATATCAGAATACCAGAGTTACATTAAAGAAGCGTAAGACTCACACAACATTCTGGACCGGACGCCTTCCCCCCGCATACGCTAGCTTTCTCCATCTCCATTAAGAGTAAAGTTAAGAACCATTCAGATAAATTAATAAGCGATGAAACTTCTGCCTCACAGAGAGATACAACCACTTTTTGCACAGACACAAGGCTCCCTCTCGGTCGCGCCTCGCTAACGCTCAGCAGGTAAAGCTATAAGACGTAAGAACTCCGAATTCAATCGCAACTATTTAATCAGAACTGCAATTACTGTGCCTGGTTGGACGCGAGCGCCCTGACAACGCGAAACCCGTCGATCCTGAGCCGGTCGTCTCGGTTGATGAGGCTGCGGCGACGCGCGCGCAGAAGCCCGGGATTGTCGAACCAGGAGCCGCCGCGCAAA
>JBOEGA010000035.1:0-46826 GCA_050633205.1 Methyloligellaceae bacterium
TCCAGCATTTCAACCTGTTCCCCCATTTGACCATCCTTGAAAACTGCACACTGGCACCAATCTACGTAAGGAATATGCCAAAGGGCGAAGCCATACAAACTGCCATGGAATTTCTGGAGCGTGTTAAAATCCCCGAACAGGCAGATAAATNNTCCGGTGGCCAGCAGCAGCGTGTGGCAATAGCCCGCTCTCTCTGTATGAATCCGAAAATCATGTTGTTTGATGAGCCAACATCAGCTCTTGACCCTGAAATGATTTCCGAAGTTCTTGACGTTATGACCGACCTTGCCGAAACCGGAATGACCATGATTTGCGTAACCCACGAAATGGGCTTTGCAAAACAGGTTGCAGACCGCGTTGTCTTTATGGATGGCGGAGAAATCGTTGAGGAAAATGTACCAGGTGAATTCTTCGACAACCCGAAATATGACAGAACAAAACTGTTCCTGAGCCAGATACTGGCGCATTAAGCTGGTTTTTAAGCGGTCGGTGGAGCAGGGCGGGTAAGAATAAAACAGGCCACAAGGCAAAGAATAATGCCCTGCATTGCAAGAGCATAAAGTGGAACGCTAAGGAATATACTGAACAGAAACACGGCCACCATCATTGATATAGCCATCGTTTTTGCACGTTTGGAAATAGCACCATGGTGTCTCCAGTTCTCAATCGGAGGCCCAAAGCGTGGATGATTGACAAGCCAGAAATGTATGCGTTCCGATCCGCGTTCAAAACAAAAGGCCGCCAGCAATAGAAATGGAGTTGTAGGAAGCAGCGGGAGAAATATACCGATAATTCCCACAACAAGGCAGGTAAAGCCGGACAGCTTCCATAAAAACTTTATCATTGTCTTTCCAAAGTGTTGATCCTGCTCACTCAATTGGCAATGGGCTCAGATAGTAAGGCTGCTCATCTCATTTTTGATCCATAGCAGAAATTGCTTAACGATAGGAATATTTGCTTTCTCGTCCGGTACAACAACATAATAACTTTTGTCATACTTTACAGACAGATCAAATAATACCTGAAGACTTCCATCCTTCAATTCCTTCTGAATAAGGAACAGCGGTATAAGAGCAACTCCTATCCCCGCAATAACAGCCTCAATAATCATGGAATATTGATCAAATCTGTGTCCATGATGAATATTTTCGCGTTCCAGCCCATGGGCATCAAACCAGTATTCCCATGCTTTTGGCCGGGTAGCTATGTGTATCAACATCGCATTCTGCAAATCCTGCATGGATGTTATTGGGTTTTGTTCAAGTAGACTATGGCTGGCAACCGGCACCATGATCTCATCGCATAAATGATTGCATTGCGCCCGCGCCCACACCGGCTCCCCGAAATGAATAGCCACATCAAAAGGCTCTTCCTCAAAGTCAAATGGCTTCAGCCTTGACGCAATACTGAGAGAGGTACTGGGAAATTTTTCCAGAAAATTGGGCAGATGTGGTGTAAGCCAGCGCGCCCCGAAGGTTGGCAGCGAAGCAATACTCAAAGCATCATCAGACCATGACGCGGTCATGGTACGCACCATCGCATCTTCAGTCTGGTTGAGTATCCGTCTCGCATCAATAAGAAATTTCTGACCGCTGTTGGTCACAACCACCCGCTGTCTGACACGCTCAAATAAAGATACGCCAAGCTGACTCTCCAGCTCTTTAATCTGCCTGCTGACGGCACTTTGCGTTAAGTTCAGCTCTTTTGCTGCCTGCGTAAAGCTTTGATGGCGGGCTGCACATTCAAACGCCTGCAAAGTCGTCAGATTAGGGATGGCTTTTCTGTAAAGGGTCATAAATTAAATGTTGTAGTCCACAAAAGAAGTCCGGATGATGGCTGCATGATATTCTCAAATTATGCTATGAGATAGTTAAAGTTTATTATGCCCTACAGGAAATATATATGTCTGAAGAGAAAAACAGATCTTCCCTCAACCAGAATACAAAAGTCCTTCACCTTGGACGTAATCCTTCAAAACAGCATGGTTTCGTAAATCCGGCAATACACCGTGGCTCAACAGTCGTTTTTCCAACAGTACACTCTCTTGAAACAGCCGATCAGGAATTTATCTACGGCCGTAAGGGAACCCCGACAGTCCGCGGTCTGGAAACCGCTTTGGCGGAACTTGAAGGTGGATATAAAAGCTTCCTGACGCCATCCGGCCTTGCTGCAATAACAGCATCACTGCTTGCCTTTGTGGAAGCGGGGGATCATATCCTGATAGCCGACAGCGTATATCTGCCAACACGCCGCTTTTGCAGTAAGGTTCTGACAAAACTCGGTGTGGAAACAACCTATTATGACCCTCTGATCGGATCAGACATCAAATCGCTTATTCGCGATAATACAAAACTTGTCTTCGTGGAAGCTCCCGGCTCCCAGACTTTCGAAATGCAGGATATCCCCGCCATTGCAAAAGAAGCCCATGAAAAGGGTCTTCTGGTTCTGATGGATAACACATGGGGAACACCTCTTTATTACAAGGCATTCGAGCACGGTGTTGACGTATCCATCCATGCCGCAACCAAATATATTGTGGGTCATGCAGATGCGATGCTGGGCGTCATAACTGCCAGTAAAGAAACTGCCGACAGAATACAGTCCATGCACGAAGACCTCGGACTTTGCCCCGGCCCTGAAGATGCATATCTGGGCCTGCGTGGATTAAGAACTCTGTCTGTTCGCCTGAAACAACACTGGAAATCCGGCCTCGAAATTGCTGAATGGTTTCAGTCCCGGCCGGAAGTATCTCGTGTATTGCATCCGGCCCTGCCTTCAGATCCCGGATACGAGCTATGGAAGCGCGATTTCACAGGAGCGGCAGGCCTGTTTTCCCTGATATTAAACCCTGTTTCCAAAAGTAAGGTTGATGCTTTCTTAAATGCTTTAAGCCTGTTTGGTATGGGGTGGTCCTGGGGGGGATATGAAAGCCTGGTTATTCCCTTTAATCCGGCAGGCTACAGAACTGCAACCAAATGGAATTCGGAAGGTCCGGCGCTCAGATTCCACATTGGTCTCGATGAGCCAGTAGATTTGATTGCTGATCTCGAACAGGCATTTAGCAAGGCAGAAATGGTTTAGTTCAGGCTTGTGGTGAATAAAAAGTTACAAAAAAATTATGATAGTTGTGCATCACCAACTAAAGGATAATAACCTAATATGCATACACACCCTCACTTTGGCTTTTTTATATACTAATGGCTGATTTGTTAATGCCGTGATTTACGTTTTAACTATACATAAGGCTACGGTATTAGTCGGATTATGTAATTAATAAGAAATTGCGAGTATTCAGAACTGGAACTTAATCGCAACGTAATATCACACCGAGTAAAAGGGCAGATATTCGACGACATTATATTATCATTTTCCGTTTTCGGCTTCTCATATTTTATGAGAAAGCTAATCAATCTCACGTGCCATTTAAGGGAGGATACCTATGAGCGAAGAGAAAAATATCAGCAGGAGAAAGTTTATCAGGGGAACTGGCGTTGCCGCTGGTGCTGTCACTGCAGCGACCCTTGCTACGCCAGCTCTTGCCAAAGGCGGCAAGAAAATGTCTATCGTGTCAACTTGGCCAAGAGACTTTCCGGGTCTCGGCATAAGTGCACAAAGACTTGCTAAGCGTATCGAGGAGCTGACTGAAGGCAGCATCAAGGTAACTTATTATGCAGCGAAAGAAAAAGTAGGTGCATTCGATTCCTTTGATGAAGTTGCTTCTGGTAACTCTCAGGCTTATATCGGTGCAGATTACTACTGGAAAGGTAAACACCCGGGTTGGGCTTACTTTACTGCCGTTCCTTTTGGTCTGACTTCAACTGAAATTGACGCATGGATCAAATATGGTGGCGGTCAGGCTCTATGGGATGAGCTTGCTGATGACTTCGGTCTGAAAAATCTGGCTTGTGGTAACACTGGCGTACAGATGGGCGGCTGGTTCAATAAGAAAATTGAAACTGCTGCGGACCTTAAAGGTCTGAAAATGCGTATTCCTGGCCTTGGTGGCGACGTAATGTCAAAACTTGGTGCATCTCCTGTATCACTTCCAGGCGGCCAGATTTATGAAAATCTTGTATCAGGCAACATTCAGGCAACTGAGTGGGTTGGTCCATACAATGACTACTTCATGAAATTCTACGAAGCAGCTAAATATTACTACTATCCAGGTATGCATGAGCCAGGTTCAATGCTTGCATTTGGCATGAACAAAAAATGGTGGATGTCTCTGACAAAAACTGAGCAGGCAATCATCGAAGCAGCTTGTGCTGAGGAAAATTCAAACCAGATTTCCGAAACCAATGCGAACAACGGTGTTTATCTTAGCCGTTTGGTTAAAGAGCATGGTGTTAAGCTTGAGAAGTTCAACGACGAAATCTATGACAGCTTTGGTAAAGCTGCTCAGGAAGTATTCGAAGAAACTCGCAAGCACAGCAAGCTGGCTGATAAAATTCACACAGCATTTGCTAAGGCACGTGAAGAAATCGGTACATGGACAGGTCTTTCAGATCAGGCTTACGTAGCACAGCGTAACCGCGTTCTTGGCCTGTAATATTTATATCGATCCTTGACTGTTAGTCAGGTAAGGTGCGGGGCATAATGTTCCGCACCATTTCTTCGGGAGAGTAATAAAAACAAATGGCACAAGTTGGTAGTGTAAACCCCGGCTCGATAGCCTCCCCAGACGCACCCATTGATCGACAGGATATATTCGTTGCTATCTATCGAATCTTTTCATGGTGTACCGTTTCATTCCTTTTCGCATTTCTGATCAATAACTATCTGACCCACTGGCGGGAATGGCCCGGCTCCCGAACAATTTTCATTACAGAAAATCCGACAACCGAAAATCTGATATTATCCTTTATTCAGATTGCCATATATCTGGTTCTCATGGGCGGCAGTATTGCTTATGTTCTTCGTGCCAGCACCATAACCCTGAGAGATGATAGCGCAAAGCTCTACAGGCTTGCAGCTTTCATAATACGTTTTTCATTCTGGGCAGTTCTGCTGATCGGACTGGTTGACACTGTTATAGCCTTTACAAGACTGGAAGGTATTCTCCAGCCATGGGTTGGTGATCAGATCAATCAGGACCTCGCATTGAACAGGTTCAGAGCAATCTATGTGCACCTGCCTTTGATCGGCATAGCATTCTTTATCGCCTTTTTGCACAAAGGGCTGGGTTTCCCATGGTTGGCATTATTAGTCGTTGTCGCAGAACTGGTAATTGTTCTGTCGAGTGCAATGTATTCCTATGACCAGCCATTTTTCAGTGATCTTGTTCGCTTCTGGTATGCGGCACTGTTTTTGTTTGCAAGTGCCCACACCCTCCTCGAAGAGGGCCATGTTCGGGTTGACCTTTTATATGCAGGCATGTCCAGAACAACCAAAGGCACCATTAATGCTGTCGGTTCAATAGCACTTGGCATGAGCCTGTGCTGGGTCATAGTGTTCTATGGAATGCAGAACGAATATTCAGTCATCAATGCTCCGATCCTGACATATGAAGGAACTCAGCAGCAGGCCGGGCTGAAAGTTAAACTATGGATGGTTGCCTTTCTTGCAATTTTTGCAATCTCGATGCTGGTGCAGTTTTCCGGTTATTTTCTGGAAAGTATGGCCGAGCGCAGAGGTGACCCCGGAAAAGAAGATACGTCAGAAAACAATGGCGAAGTTAAATAGAACTGAAACGGATATCCCATGGAACTTTATTTTCTCTTTCTCCTGATACTTCTAATGGCAGTCGCCTTAGGGTCCGGTTATCCAGTTGCATTCGCTTTGCCTGGTTCAGCAATCATAACTGTTGGTCTGGCGGCACTTTGCGGTTACCTGTTCGCAGGTGATGCAAGTGCCTTTTTTATAGAGGGACCACATACCTGGCTCAGTGCCGGAGTAACGAATTTCAGGGGAATATATCTCGTCGCCGAACGGGATACCCTCATAGCGATTCCTCTTTTCATTTTCATGGGCATTATGCTGCAAAGGTCCCGCATTGCGGAAGATCTGCTGATTACAATGGCCCAGCTTTTCGGCCCAATGCCCGGCGGCCTTGGCATATCCGTAGTTCTGGTTGGTGCTTTGCTCGCAGCCACAACCGGTATCGTAGGTGCGACTGTAGTCGCCATGGGACTGATCTCCCTGCCGGCAATGCTGAAAAACAAATATTCCCATTCACTGGCCACAGGCACAATCTGCGCATCCGGTACACTCGGACAGATCATTCCTCCGTCAATCGTCCTGATCATCCTTGCTGACCAGCTATCCAGCGCCGCAGATCAGGCGGGCACCATCCGTAAAACCCTGTTCAAGGAAAGCACAGGCGATTTCGTAATGCCGTCAGCATTCAATGTAATCTCCACAAGTGCAGGCGAAATGTTCCTTGGGGCTCTGCTCCCAGGTATGGTGCTTGTTGGACTTTATGTCGGCTACATCGCGATCCTTGCACTCATTCGCCCAAGTCTTGCTCCTCCGGTTCCCTATGAAGGAAAATACGATTGGCAGTTCGCAGGCCGTGTATTCATGGCACTCGTACCGCCATTGGCTCTGATCTTCGCTGTACTTGGGTCAATCATTACCGGTGCTGCAAATGTGAACGCTGCCGGCTCGATTGGTTCCGCGGGTGCCCTGATTATGGCCGGCTACAGGCTGTATAACGGTAAACAGGGAAAATACTGGCCGCTACTGCTGGCAATATTCTCTCTGATTATCATGTTCATTTGCCAGACCACTCATCCAATCTCGATCAAGAACCTTCAGACCAGTACTGATATGCAATGGTTCTATATCGCGACAGTAGGAATTGTTGGTCTGGTTACAGCTCTCCTGTGGAGCGGCTATCGCGTACTGAAAATAGATAATACTCTGCATGAAGTTATGGTCGAAACTGCCAAAACAACATCGCTCGTATTTATCATTCTTCTTGGCGCAGCAATGCTGACATCCGCATTCCGCGGATTCGGTGGTGAAGAGCTGGTAAAAGATATGCTGTCAGGCGTTCCTGGCGGTTTCTGGGGGCAGTTCCTTGCAGTAATGCTCGTGATCTTTGTTCTTGGCTTCTTCCTCGACTTCATTGAAATCGCAGTAGTAGTAGTGCCTATCGTAGCGCCTATCCTGCTGGCTGATCCAAACGCAAACGTCACTGCTGTATGGCTGGGCGTTATGATCGGTCTGAATATTCAGACATCATTCCTGACACCACCTTTCGGTTTTGCACTGTTCTATCTTCGTGGTGTCGCCGATTCCGCTGTGAAAACGCTGTCAATGTACAAAGGCGTCGTCGCCTTTATTGGATTGCAGCTTATAGCGCTGATAATCGTGGCCTATAATCCGCCACTGGTGAACTATTTACCTCATCGTATTTCTCTGACATCTGACAATGCGCCACCACCAATCAATCCTGGTATTCAGTACTGTCTTGAGAAAACTGTGTTGCCAGAAATTCTGGCGCAGAAAACATCGATACTTGAAGCTGTAACAAAAGCAAAATCCTATGATCTGTCAGTACTTCCCGAAGAACGCAGATCTGAGCTTGTAAGCAGCTTTGCAAAAGTGGAAAAAACCTTCCCGTTAATCTCCAGTATCAATGCTGTTGTAACTGATATCGATAAAATGTCCGTCGGATACAGACCATTACATGTCATGGTCAGGGATATTCAGAAAGATATCCGTCGTCTTAAAAAGGAAATTAAAGAGATCCGCTCTGTCCGTGGCGAGCAAAGTGAAGCTGACGAAAAAAGAGCTGAAGAAGAAATTGAGCACCTGAATGGTGAAATCAAAAAGCTTGAAGCCAAAGTTCCGGCTAACTGGAAAGCTGACAACTCTGCCTTTGTGAAGCTCCTTTCCAAAGAGAAGATAGCACGCAATATATATCGCAGAAATGTTGATGCTGCCTACGAGCCGCTTTTTGCAACTGTCTCGGTGATTGCCGCCTATGACAAACTGAAGGCTCAGGAGGCAGTAATTGCCAATATTGAAAAGGTAATCAATACAAAATCCTTTGAGGAAGGTGCAGAGCATATTGAAAATCTGCTTCCGGAATTCAGCAAAATCGCTGGTGCAAAGGATGTCCGTTCGGCTGTTTATAAAATTGGTCGGGCACTTAAGGGCCGTGACAAGAGTAAGGAAAAAGCGCTTGAGCAGCTAAAGGCAACTCAGGATATTCTGCAGAAAGATCTGACATGGAGAAAAGCAGCTCAGGCTGATCTTCTGGAAAAACTGCAGGGCTATGAAAAACAGCTCCGCAATACGATCGGATTGAGAATTCAGCCGAAAATCCCACACAATATAGCAATTCAGGTTGCTGGCTGTACATCTCAGCACAGAGATCTGACACTCAGGTTCTAAAAATAAAAAAGGTGAGTAACTGAAATATGTTACTCACCTTTTTAAATTCTCAACTGCTACTGTTTTTTATGGGAACAGCGGCTTCTGTTCCAGACCGAGTTTTTCTTCCAGACCAAACATCAGATTGAAATTCTGTAGTGCCTGCCCGGCTGATCCCTTAACCAGATTATCCAGCGTGGAAATAACAATTGCCCGTCCCGGAATACGGTCCGCCATCACCGCAATATTACAATAGTTTGAACCGCGAACCTGCTGGGTAGCCGGGATGACCCCATCATCAAGAACCCGGACAAACTCTGTCTGCGCATAGCTGTAGTCCAGTATTTTTCGCAGATCCTCAACAGTCTTTCCGTCAGCCATCTTTACATAACAGGTAACAAGCTCGCCCCGGCTCATAGGGATAAGATGCGGTGTAAAGTTAACAATCACATCTGAGCCGGCAGCAACTGATAACTCCTGATCAATCTCGGGTGCATGACGGTGCTTTCCAACAGAGTAGGGCGACAGCCCCTCACCGGCCTCGGTAAACAGCGTATTCTGCTTCAGACTCCGCCCCGCGCCGGAAACTCCGGATTTCGCATCAATAATTATATCTTCAGCTTTAATAACACTGGATTTCAGCAACGGTATAAGCGCCAGCAGTGTAGCAGTCGGATAACAGCCCGGACATGCCACCAGGTCAGCTTTGGCTATTTCATCCCGGTAATGCTCTGAAAGTCCGTAAACAGCCGTTTTCAGCAAGTCTTTATTATCATGAGAACGCCCATACCACTCTTCATATGTATCGGCATCTCTCAATCGGAAATCCGCTGACATATCAATAACCTTAACATGATCTGGCAGGGCTGCGATAATATCCTGTGCCGTACCATGGGGAAGTCCGCAGAATGCAGCATCAATGCCCGCCCAGTCCACTTTAGAAATATCAACCATATCCGGCAGTCCAAAATGTGCCAGATGCGGGAAAACATCACCGACCGGATTACCCGCATGACTATGGGCAATAAGCGCCTCAATCTCAATATTGGGATGACATAAAGCCAGTCGAATCAAATCACTCCCGGTATATCCTGATGCTCCAATAACCGCGATTTTGATTTTTTTACTATCCGACATGAGAAACCTGTATTTTTTGAGAGTTTTACTAAGGAATGTACCCTCAAGCATCTAGCGGAAAAAAAACCTCATGTAAAACAATTATCATATTGATCCACTTCGAGTTATGGCAAAAAGTGCATCAATATGTCCACGAAATGCAATAATAGGACATAAATGGCTAAAAATTGGCCTTTTTGCCACTTTGCCGACTTGTCAAGCGCAATTATGCGCCCTATAACGCCACTCATCACACACGCGGCATGAACCGAATTTTCATCAGAAGCAATTCAGAAGACAAATAAGGTACCGGTGGCCCAATGTTTAATATTGAGCCTGAAAACGATTGCCGCGGAGGATTAACCGGAAAATAAGTAAGGAGAGCAGGCCTATGGCTTTGCCAAATTTTAACATGCGTCAGCTGCTTGAAGCAGGCGTTCACTTTGGTCACCAAACACACCGCTGGAACCCTAAAATGGGTCGCTATATCTTTGGTGCCCGCAATAACATCCACATAATTGATCTGGCTCAGACTGTTCCATTGCTCCATCAGGCCCTTGTACTGGTTTCTGATGTTGTAGCAAAAGGTGGCCGTGTACTATTCGTTGGTACAAAACGCCAGGCATCTGACACAGTAGCTGAATCAGCAAGAAGCTGTGCCCAGTACTTCGTTAACCACAGATGGTTGGGCGGCACGCTTACAAACTGGAAAACAATCTCCAATTCAATCAAGCGCCTTCGTTCTCTTGAAGAAACTCTTGCAAGCGACGCTCAGGGCCTTACGAAAAAAGAACGCCTTAAAATGACTTTGGACAGAGATAAGCTTGAGCTTTCTCTTGGCGGCATTAAGGACATGGGCGGCGTTCCTGACCTTCTTTTCGTAATCGATACAAACAAAGAGTCTATCGCTGTTGCTGAAGCTCATAAGCTTCATATCCCAGTCATCGGTGTTATTGACTCCAATAGTGACCCGGATGGTGTTACTATCCCTGTTCCGGGCAACGATGATGCTGGCCGTGCGATCAGCCTTTATTGTGATCTTGTAGCTCGCGCTGCAATTGACGGTATCGAGCGTTCTCAGGTTGGTGCTGGTGTTGACCTTGGTGCATCTGAAAATCCTGTCGATCTTGAACTTGAGGAAGCTGTTGCTGAAGAGAGCGAAACTGTTTCGACTCTTGATAACGTAAGCTTTGAAGTACTTGAAGCTCCAAAAGGCGCTGCTGACGACCTGAAGAAAATCTCGGGCGTAGGACCGGTTCTTGAGAAAAAACTGAACGGCTTGGGAATTTTCCACTACTGGCAGATTTCAAGCTTCACTAACGAAGACATCGCGCGTGTTGACGAAGTTCTGAGCTTCAAAGGCCGTATTGAGCGTGATGAGTGGCTTGACCAGGCTAAAAAGCTTCAGGAAGGCCAGGCTTAATAGCTGAAATAGCTGATAAGCAACTATCAGGCGGCATTCTGATTTGTCATATTTTGATATCAGAATGCTGCTATCCGTTATATTAAGACGACAGAAGCTGAAACATAGAGGCTCAAAATGACAATTACTGCTGCAATGGTCAAAGACCTGAGAGAAAAATCCGGCGCAGGCATGATGGACTGCAAAGCCGCGCTTAAAGAAACTGACGGCGACATGGAAGCTGCAATCGACTGGCTTCGTGCAAAAGGTATCGCAAAAAGTGACAAGAAAGCTGGCCGCGTAGCTGCTGAAGGTCTTGTTGGTATCGCTGCTGAAGGAAATAAAGGCGTTGTCGTAGAAGTTAACTCCGAGACAGATTTCGTAGCACGTAACGAGAAATTCCAGGAAATGGTTAAAGGTATTGCCGCTATTGCTCTTGAAGCAGACGGTGATCTTGAGGCTCTTAAAGCAAAAGAATTCCCTGGCGCTGGCAAATCAGTTGAAGAGCATCTTAAAGAGATGGTTGGCACAATTGGCGAGAACATGACAATCCGCCGTACAGAAGCTGTTACTGTAGGTACTGGTGTTGTTGCCAGCTACATGCACAATGCTGCAGCTGACGGGCTTGGCAAAATTGGTGTTCTTGTAGGCCTGGAATCTGAAGGCGATCCTGAAAAGCTTCTTGCTTTCGGTAAACAGGTTGGTATGCACATTGCTGCTATGAACCCTCTTGGTCTTGACGAGGCATCTTTGGACTCGGCTGTTGTTGAACGTGAAAAAGCTGTTTTGACAGAGCAGGCCAGAGAATCCGGCAAGCCTGACAACGTGATCGAAAAGATGATTGTGGGACGTATCAACAAATTCTATAAAGAAGTTTGTTTGACAGCTCAGGTGTTCGTTATTGACGGCGAAAATACAGTTGAAAAAGCTGCTGAAATTGCTGGTAAAGATGCTGGCGCACCAATCAGGATTACTGGTTTCGTTCGTTTCGCTCTTGGCGATGGCATCGAGAAAAAAGAAGAAGACTTCGCTGCCGAAGTTGCTGCAACTGCTGCGGGCAATTAATAAATTCCGGTCAACGCCGATATCAATCTGGTTATCGGCGTTGATTGCTATATACTCCTCAGAGCCCGGACCTGAAAAACGAAGGAAGGCTCATGAAAAAGCTTATTTACGTTGGCGATCCAATGTGTTCCTGGTGCTATGGCTTTGCACCCGTTATTTCCCATATCTGCGAAAACTACAGCGACCAGCTTGATATGACTTTAATGCTGGGTGGCCTGTACACTGGCGGCCAGACTTATCAGGATGATAAGCGTATCGCTTTTCTGCAGAAAACATGGAAACAGATATCCGAACTTTCAGGCCAGCCCTTTGATTTCACCATGCTCGATAAAAAAGACTGGCTCTATGATACAGAGTTAAGTTGTCGTGCCGTGGTCGCAGTACGTCGCATTTCTCAGGATAAAACCTTCAGATACTTCCACGAAGTCCAGACCAATTTCTATGCAAAAGGCTGGGACAGTCAGTCTGAAGAAACATTCAGTAAAGCTGCTGAAAGCATCGATATTGATGCTGATAAATTTCTGGATGAATTGCGAAAACCCGATTGCATTGAAGAAACAAGGCAGGATTTCAAACTCACCAGACAAATGGGCGTAAGCGGATATCCCACTGTCTTGCTCAATGATGAAAATGGCTGGGCAATGCTGACAACAGGATACCAGCAGCTGTCACTTGTTGATTCACGCCTTAAGTCATGGCTTCAAAGCTGATCAGGCAGTCATCTCGATTTATATTTCAATAAGTCCCAGGTAGAGAGCCTTTGAAACAGCATGTGTTTTATTGGCAGCATTCAGCTTTTTCAAAGCAGAGGCGGTCATTCGCCTGACATCGGCCAGTTCAACCCTCATAATTTCAGCCGTTTCAGCAGTAGTTTTGCCAAGAGCCGCCCAGGAAAGTACATAACACTCTCCTGTCGTCAGAGACGTATCTGTTTTGCCCTGTAAATCTTTGGGACGAAATAAGAAGCTGGAAGCAACAAGGTCCATGGCGCATTGTGCCCAATAAACCATAAGAATATTCAGTTCAGCCTGACGCAATTTCAGAATAACCCTGAAGTCAGACACATCATCTTTCCATAAAAACATAATCAGATTGGAGTATATTCTGCCAACAGGATCAACAAAATGGTAGGGAATAACCAGCCCTTTTTTTGATGCCTGTTTTTGCGCACATTCAAGGACCTTCATATCCCCCTGCTTATTTTCCTGAGGTTCTCTGGGAGGTTGATCACCATTCCAGTAGAAAGGGATATGATTTCTGCGTGCTTTTGCAAGGCAGGGGTCAATCTGATTATATTGCCTGGAGCTGTAATCGTCTTCCAGACTGGCGCCGGCATCCTCCGGTTCAATACCAGTAGGAGTGATAACGCTTCCAATATCAAGGAATTTGAACCCCTTAAACCCATATTTTTCCGAAAGAGACTGCAATTCTTTTTTTAATTCTTGTAGAGACTTGCAGTTCTCGAACGAGGCAAGGATGCTTTGCATACTCATTTTTTAGCCCACCTGGTCTGTCGTCTGAGCAGTTTACCCACAAGCCGGAAACGAGGCAAGATCAAGTTATCATAGTACTTGCGTTATTTTATATTGATTGGCTGATATTCTTTGTGTAGGGGAATCCCCCTACATCAAGTCTGGGATGTATATGTTATAGATACAACTAGCAGTAATAAAAACATTAAAAAATAATGGAACCACTTTACTTGCGCTCTCACAGGAAACGGGATGTTACATTGCTTCTCTGATTTGCATATGTTTAGAACAGACCCGCTGGGCTTTCTCCTTGAGAAGGGGAGTTCAGCTCATAACTCCCTGATTCAGCTATATCTCGGTAAAAAAACATATTTGATTGTAAACCCTGCCCTGGTATCCGGCATTAAAGATATTACCGTAGGCGTAACAAGTAAGGGCTCGGTTTTTCACAAATTAAAATTCAGGACAGAAAGCAGGGAAAGTCGCAGTCTGGAGCTTAAAGAAGCTGCCTATACGCAATTTATGAGTGGGCTTGTTCCTGCTAACATAGAGCAGATAACCGCTATTGTTCGCAAAAATATTTTTAAACTGGCCGGACGTAATATTTTTAATGCGAATGAAATAATGGCCCCTTTGGCACTACATATTATGTCTACCCTGATATTTGGCCACTCAACCATTTCAGATTCTGATGAACATGCTTTCATTAAGGCAGTGAAATTTGTTGAAGCCCAGATGCAGCACCCCATCAACAGGGTTTTACCCGGAGTTGAAGCAGACTGTACCGGCTATGCCGAAATTCAGGCTTCCAGAAGAATTATTCGTGCGATTTTAAAGAGACTGCGTGAGAAAGCTCTTCCCGGTAGCCTTTTTCGTGCAATGGAAAAAAGCGGTGCGGATAGTAAAGAGCTGGATAATGAAATTTTGGCAGTTCTATTAATCGGGTACTATTTTATCGGAGGAAGCGCCCCCTGGACCCTGTACTTTATGGCAGTTCATGATGGTTTGCAGGAAAAACTGGCTCAGGAAGCTGAAGCAATATCTGACAGCGTGGGAGAATTGAGTTTTGATGGTCTGAGCACAGCCAAAACATCTGTAGCATTAACTCATGAAGTTCTGAGATTATATCCCCCCGTATGGTGGAGCTCCAGAACACTGGAAACCGAAAAGACTATAGAAGGGTGCAGGTTGTTTCCAGGTACGTCCCTGATCGTTAGTCCCTGGCAGTTGGGGCGGGATGCAAGATATTGGCATAAGCCGGACGAATTCAATTTACACAGAAATTACAATACTCCTGCGTTCTGCCCATTTGGTGCAGGACTCAGAGCAAATATAAGTTCTTCAATAGCAACATCAATTTTGCAGATCATCACACTGAACTTCTCAGTGTGTTACCGACTGAGTTATAAATCAAGATATCCCGCTCCCCCACCTTTGGCTGCCGGAGCATTAATGCCTCCTAAAATCTCATTATCCATGTAATCACACAGGACTTCCCCGCTTCTGCATGGACGATTTTCTTTATTTTAACAATAATCAGATATTATCTTCTGGACTTGTAGGGGGCAACTTGCGCACAGACATGTTTGCAGGCTGTAAAGACTTATTCAACCAGTAAGTGAATTTGATGTCAGTTGGGACAAAATTTAGGAGTTTATTATCAGTTCTGCGATGCAGGGCCGGGGGCATTCTGTATATTGTCATGGCATTGATATTATCAGGTTGTGGGCAGTCAGGCTCAGGCTCCTCTCCGTTTGTTCCTCATGAATTTGACTTTGATAACAGGCAGTTCTCCATTCAGCTACCGCCCAAAGCATCTATCCTTTCATCAGAGGATAAAAATCTGGTCATGATTAATCTTCAGGCCGGAACAGCGCTTTCGCCACGAATTACGATACGCAAAACCTTCACGGGTGATGCCAGTATGCCGGGAGGGAAATCGCTGAAACTTCGCAATGCAGCTTTGCTCGATTACAGAGTCTCGGCTACAAATGTAGGAGCAGGCCAGCCGGAAGCCTTTCTGAATGGCCACCTGACGTTTGGTGGCCAGAGATATGTCGTGTCATGTAATATCCAGAGCAAGTTTGTAACAAAGACCCATGCTTCCTGGTGTGTGGATTACCTGGCTACCATAGCAACCCGTTGATCTTTTTTAGTCCACCATTGACTTCAGCGTATCAATAGAAGCAATGACAGCAGTTACAATGACCATCATAACCACCTTCTCAATACCGACCAGACCAACCATATTCTCTACCTGAAAATATTGCGCAATATGGGCAATTGCATTGACCTGATAGCCATAAATAGCCACAAGCACCACCAGATTAATCGTCGTCAGGACCGGGCCAAGTATTGCTACCAGTGTCGCTGTGAGCAATATAAGGATAAACCACCCGGCAATAACCCCTGAATCTGTTTGTAAATATGTCTGAATATTTCCCGTAATCACACCCATGGCAATTGCGTTAAACACTGCCAGCACCAGCCCGCTGATAAGTAATGAAACCGTATGGCTGAGATCCAGTACAAACCTCATAAACGTCAGCAGAGCAAACAGGATCACAATTTCATAACCGACAGCAAACACATAAAACATATGATCCCTGGTAACGTTAAGCTGCGAATTGGACAGCTTCTCAACGATTATGGAAAGGGTGGACTGGGCAATCTGGTAATCCGTATTCAGCACTGCTATTCCAAGGAACAGAAATGTAAATACAGAAACGCAGATAGTAATAGTAAAATTATGTGCATCAAATTTTGCAATGCGGAAATAAAGACTCACTGCAATTAATGCGAAAATGAGTATCGCCATTTGAAATCCTGAATTATTATTTATGAGATTTGCACTGTATAAGTGGTTGCTATAGGTTTTTGATGGCAAAAAAAGACAATTCTCGTGACTAATTGTGGCTTATGATAGAACAGGGTAAAAAACCCCGCCACATTCTTCAGGTGGTTATGGTAAGAAACAGGATAAAACATTGGATAAAGTAAAAAAAACGGGGAAAAAAGCGCAGAAAAACCATCCGGGTTTTGAAGACAGCGCACAGCCAATGCTTTCCGGTCATCCACTTGTGACAGGCAATATGCCTGCGTTTACACCACATCGCCCCCAACGCCCGGAGAAAACTGAAGGTGGCGGCATCTTCAATCTTCAGTCAGACTTCGAACCGAAGGGTGATCAGCCCGCAGCCATTAAAGAACTTGTTTCCGGAGTAAACGCCCATGAGCAGGATCAGGTCCTGCTTGGCGTAACAGGCTCGGGCAAGACATTCACAATGGCCCATATCATAAAGGAAACTCAAAGACCCGCACTGATACTGGCCCATAACAAAACCCTGGCTGCTCAGCTCTATGGCGAGTTCAAAAACTTCTTCCCGGATAACGCCGTTGAGTATTTCGTATCCTACTACGATTATTACCAGCCCGAAGCCTATGTCCCGCGAACAGATACATTCATCGAAAAGGAAAGCTCGATTAACGAGCAGATCGACCGTATGCGCCACTCCGCAACCCGGTCTCTCCTTGAGCGCGATGACGTTATAATCGTTGCATCCGTATCCTGTATCTACGGTATTGGTTCAGTGGAAACCTATACGGCAATGACCTTCATTGTTAAAGCCGGGCAGGAAATCGAGCAAAAACAGCTTCTCACAGATCTGGTTGCCCTTCAGTATAAGCGAAACGATCAGGCCTTTCAGCGTGGCACATTCCGGGTAAGAGGTGACACAATCGAACTATGGCCCGCCCACCTTGAAGACTGCGCATGGCGCTTCTCCATGTTTGGCGATGAGATAGAAAGCATTACGGAATTTGATCCGTTAACCGGCCACAAAATAGAAGAACGCGACGAAGTCAAAATCTACGCAAACTCACACTATGTAACACCACGTCCAACCCTTAAGCAGGCGGTTAAAAATATCAAGGAAGAACTCCGCTTCAGATTGGATGAACTGAACAATGCCGGAAAGCTTCTCGAAGCCCAGCGGCTGGATCAGCGCATTACATTCGATCTTGAAATGCTGGAAGCAACCGGTGTATGCGCAGGAATTGAGAACTACTCCCGGTACCTGACAGGGCGGAACCCCGGAGACCCGCCTCCAACGCTTTTTGAATATCTTCCGGAAAACGCTATGGTCTTCGTCGATGAAAGCCATGTTACAATCGGTCAGCTTGGTGGAATGTTCAGAGGTGACTACAGACGAAAAGCAACACTGGCAGAATTCGGTTTCCGTCTCCCGTCCTGCCTCGACAACAGACCTCTGCGTTTTGAGGAATGGAATGAACTTCGCCCGCAGACCGTTTATGTCTCCGCAACACCAGGGAACTGGGAGCTGGAGCAGACTGCTGGTGTCTTCGCTGAACAGGTCATTCGCCCCACAGGTCTGATTGATCCTGTGGTTGATATCCGCCCTGCAACAATCCAGGTCGATGACCTGATAGACGAATGCAGAAAAGTAACAGCAAAAGGACATCGCATTCTTGTCACCACCCTGACAAAACGCATGGCCGAAGACCTGACAGAATATATGCACGACCAGAAGCTTCGTGTCCGCTACATGCACTCCGATATTGATACGCTGGAACGCATAGAAATTATCCGCGACCTGCGCCTTGGTGCATTCGATATTCTCATTGGTATCAACCTGCTTCGTGAAGGACTGGATATTCCTGAATGTGCACTGGTAGCTATTCTGGATGCGGACAAGGAAGGCTTCCTGCGCTCGGAAACCTCTCTGGTTCAGACTATCGGCCGGGCTGCCCGGAATGCCGAAGGCCGGGTAATCCTGTATGCAGATAAAATGACCGGATCAATGGAGCGCGCGATTGCAGAAACTGATCGTCGTCGCGAAAAACAGGTTGCTTATAACGAAGAACACGGCATCACTCCACAAACCGTGAAAAAGAACATTGGTGATATCCTTGATAGCCTGTATGAAGGGGATCATGTCACTGTCGATGCAGGTTTTGCAGAAGAGGGGCAGAAGCCACTTGTCGGACACAATCTGAATGCAGTAATAGAAGATCTTGAAAAACGCATGAAAACCGCAGCTGCTGATCTCGAATTTGAAGAAGCTGCCAGACTGCGCGATGAAGTAAAACGTCTGCGGGAAACCTCTCTTGCAATAGCAGATGATCCATTAGCAAGACAGGCTGCAATTGAAGAAGCGGCTGGATCATTTGCTGCACCAAAACAGTCAGGAAGATCCCGTTCATCCGGTGGCAAACCCGGCACACGTACACACAGGAAAAAAGGCTCCAAGGTCAAGCGCCTATGATTCATAAACTTACCCGCACGACTTATTACATTCGCAATTCGCTCGTATTTGGAGCCAGTCTGTTACTGGCTTCATGTAATACATCCGTCCTCCCGACACCTCCGCTGGCAAAAGTCGGAGATACTCTTATTTCTGTTTCAGTAAAAGCGAAAGGCAGGCAGTTGCTGCCCGGTGGATCACGGGTTATAGTTGTACTTGCAGATATATCGAACCCCGCCAGAGCTCCCGTAGCCCTGGGAGGAGACAGCATTCCCATGTCACAGGAAGACCGGGAAGTCCGCATTACATTTCCGGCAGATATAAAGGCAATGCGGAAATGTAAAATAAGGGGAAAATGCGGAATGGTGGTTCAGGTTGTCAAAAACAGCTACGTCGTTTTCAGCAACAGAAAGCCTGTTCCGTTCAGGCTCGGACAAAAAAACACCATTGTAAGAGTAGAGGGGTAGCCGTCAGGCACCCCACCTGATTACGACCGGATTTGTTAATCAGCGCTTGCCAAACAGAGTGCCGAAAACAAGCCGGAAAATTAATGTGGCAATCATACTGCCAATAACACCACCGATAACAGTTCCGATCAGGAAATCCAGATCATAGGTATTGTCAAATGTTCTCAGCCCGCGCTCCGCAGGCACTATATTATAAACATAGGTAAGGAACAGGAATGATCCGGTAATAGCGCCTGCAATTCCAACCAGAATATTTAGAATGCCTCCCAGAAAACCGGGGATGGAGCGGCGGTAAATTATGGCAGCAATCAAAACACCAATCAGTCCAATACCCAGAAGGATGCCAAGGGTTTCGAGATATTTAAGGTTGAGATCCGGTGCCAGAAAATTGTTCTGATTAATTTTAATGGCCCGACCCAGGATTTCAGTAAACCAGCTGAATATATCATTTATCATCGGAGGTGCTCCCAAAAAGGTTATTATTGATTTGACCGATTGAAAGCGGTCAGAATTTTATACTTAATATTTCATAAACAGCGTATGAACACAATTTTAATAGATGGAATAAGCCTTTTTTAGCAATTATCAAGTAGCATCGATATTATGTGTCCATAAACGAGGTAGCGCCCTATGAGTATCTCAAGTTCTGCGCCTGTATCGGTTCTTTCTGACCAGCTTCAAACCAAAACGACGCTGGCAGCGACATTTACCAAGCAAAATGCACAAAATGAGCGAAGTGTAGCCAATATAGTTGAAGCATCAGCACAGAATCTGAAACAGCTCGGCTCAAGTACAGGGCCAGGTGTTGGTTCAGTCGTTGATCGACGCGCATAAGCACTGCCATATAGGCACTAAAACATCATATATGTGAAAACTCTCACATTTTTAATGTGAGAGAATCATAATTTTCTTCCCCATTCCCCTTATTCTCAGCTACATTGCCGATCCATTGAAATGTTAATCTCAACGGGGTCGCTCCATGTCACTTTCAGAATTAAAATATAAGCGGATACTCATTAAACTCTCTGGCGAAGCGCTTATGGGGAATGGTGAATATGGCACTGATATTGAGACCGTAAACCGGATGACCGGTGATATTGCCGAACTTGTTAAATGTGGTGCACAGGTTTCGGTAGTTATTGGTGGCGGAAATATTTATCGTGGCCTTGAAGGATCTGCGAAAGGCATGGATCGCACGACCGGCGATAATATGGGAATGCTGGCCACAATAATAAATGCATTGACTTTACAGAATGCCTTTGAAGCGATTGGTATTCCCGCAGTCGCAATGTCTTCCATACCAATGCCCACAGTGTGTGAGCCTTATAACCGCCGGTTTGCAGTTTCTCATCTGGAAAGCGGACGTGTTGTTATTTTTGGTGGCGGAACCGGAAACCCGTATTTCACAACAGACACAGCAGGTACATTAAGAGCCATTGAAATGGACAGTGATGTTATGATCAAGGCTACTCAGGTTGACGGTGTATATTCCGCAGACCCCAAAAAAGATCCTGATGCTGTACGCTATGAGGAATTGAGTTATCAGGAAGTTCTGGTTAAAGATTTAAAAGTCATGGATGCAGCAGCTATTGCGCTGGCAAAAGAGAATAATTTGCCTGTTATTGTGTGTTCTATTTGGGAAAAAGGTAACCTGTATAAGGTCTTGTCAGGGCAGGGCCATTGCACAACTGTACGGAACATGTAAATAAGATGTAACTTATTTGAATGGAGCCGTTTCAAACATCGTTCATTTCCCATTGCACAGGGAGTGTTTATGGTTGAAATAACGTTTTCGCATTAGGAGATAGATTATGTCAGAGGGCAACTTTGATTTAGCTGAAATTGAACGCCGTATGCAGGGAGCTATAGCTTCACTGAAACACGAATTTTCTGGCCTGAGAACAGGTCGCGCCAATGCAGCATTACTGGACCCGGTACAGGTAAATGCTTATGGGGCAATGATGCCTCTTACGCAGGTTGGTACAGTCTCCGTGCCTGAACCGCGTATGATATCAGTACAGGTCTGGGATAAGGGACTTGTTGCAGCAACGGAAAAAGCCATTAGAGATTCTGATCTTGGCCTGAATCCGGTTGTTGACGGCCAGACATTGCGCCTGCCAATTCCCGAATTGAACGAAGAACGACGCCAGGAGTTGGTGAAAGTCGCATCCAAATATGCTGAACAGGCAAAGGTTGCAGCAAGAAATGTACGTCGCGACGGTATGGACCAGTTGAAAAGCCTGGAAAAGTCAGGGGACATCAGTAAAGATGAGCACCATACTCTGAGTGGTAAGGTTCAGGAAGCAACAGACAAAATAATCAAAGAGCTGGATGCTGTATTGGCACACAAAGAAGCTGAAATCCTGCAAGTATAAAAAAGGTCTTTTCTTAAGGCGTATATTATAGTGGAGTATACCGGTCAGACCGTGATTTTTACTTTTGCAGCATGGGCAGGTTTTTGTGAGTGATAAAGAAAATAAAATTGATCTGTTAGATGGGCATACTCCTCCCGGACATATAGCCATAATTATGGATGGTAATGGTCGCTGGGCCAAAAATCGAGGCAAATTAAGGTCATTTGGGCACAGACAGGGAGTGCAGGCAGTCCGCAGAACTGTGCAGGCCTGTATGGAACTTGGTGTGGGCCACCTGACTTTATACAGCTTTTCCTCCGAAAACTGGTCCAGACCGGCCGATGAGGTCAAAGACCTTATGGGCTTGATAAAACTTTTTATCAAACAGGACCTGGCAGAACTCCATAAACACAATGTAAAAATTCGCATAATTGGCGAAAGTGAACGGGCAGACAGTGAGATCGTCAAGCTGATGAAGGAAACTGTTGAACTCACAAAAAATAATACAGGTCTGGACTTAACCGTCGCCTTTAGCTATGGATCAAGAGACGAAATAGTTCGTGCTGCGAAAAAAATCGCCAGCAAAGTCAAAGACGGAGACCTTGCGCCTGAAGATATTTCTCATGATTTGTTTGAGGAGCATCTTGATACTTCGGAAGTTCCGGATCCGGATCTCCTGATAAGAACAAGTGGTGAAAAGCGACTGAGTAACTTTCTGCTCTGGCAGAGTGCTTATACCGAGTTTGTATTTCAGGATGTCCTGTGGCCTGACTATGATGAAAACCATTTGCTGGCTGCTATTCAGGAATATTTCCACCGGGACAGACGGTATGGTGGCGTAGCAGAAAAGACTATAGCAAATAAATAACCGGCAGTTCAGAAAGAATATGGAGCAGAACAGCAATCTAAAATTAGCCCATTCAGAACTAACATTAAGACTGCTTTCAGCACTTTTTCTTATTGCCATTTCTGTTGTCGGGACTGTGCTCGGAACCTGGTATTTCGCGGCCTTAATTCTTGCTGTGTCATTCCTGATGGCATGGGAGTGGCATAAGCTTGCTCATAATAATGAAACTGTCTTCTTCCTGATCCTGCAATGCCTTAGCATTTCAATCGCATTAATTCTTGCTGTTACGCACTTTTATCCCGCTGCGGTAGTTTCCCTGTTTCTCGGTTTTCTGGCGATTCATATTCTCAGCGCAGGAAAGCTGGTAAAAAGCAAGGCACCTGTCTGGTCATCTGTAGGGTGCCTCTATATTGGATTGCCCTGCATTGCCATGATCTGGTTCAGGGAAGATCCGCAATTCGGCTTTGCAACCGTGCTCTATCTTTATATTCTGACCTGGTCAAATGACAGCGCAGCCTATTTCGGCGGAAAAACAATAGGTGGTATTAAGTTATTACCATCAGTATCACCGAACAAGACCTGGGCAGGGTTTGCAAGTGGTCTGATCGCATGTCTTATTGTTGGTTTTCTTTTCACCCTCTTCTATCCAAAAATTGATCTGCTTCATATTTCAATCATCAGTATAGTGCTTGGCATTGCAGTACAGCTTGGAGATCTGAGTGAATCTGCCATGAAGCGAAAGTTCGGGCTAAAGGATACAAGTGGCCTCATTCCAGGGCATGGCGGGATACTGGATCGTGTTGACGGAATGGTGTTTTCGGTTTGTCTTGCCGCTTTGATTGCCCTGTTTATAGATGGCACAAATCCCGGTGTCTCTCTGATGCTGAATAATATCGTAGCTCGGTAAATGTGCATGATGGCCCCGGTTTCCTTTAAATTCAAAATGATAACAATTGGGGTTTAAGCGCGTGGTATCTTCACTGGCATTACAAAACTATTCCGATATCACCGGGTTTAAAGGTGAAAAACGTCGTATTTCATTGCTGGGTTCCACAGGAACAATCGGCGTAAATACTCTGGACCTGATTGCGCGTAACCCGGACGCTTATGAAGTTGTTGCTTTAAGTGCCAATCAGAACATTGGAAGACTGGTCGAACAGGCAACACAATTTAATGCAAAGCTGGCTGTTACTGCGGATCCGGCAAAATATCAGGAATTGAAGGAAGCCCTCTCTGATACTGATATAGAAGTAGCGGCAGGAGAGGATGCAGTTATAGAAGCAGCGGCAAGGCCAGCTGACTGGATTATGGCGGCAATCGTTGGAGCGGCAGGCCTGCGCCCGACACTGGCGGCAGTTCGCCAGGGAAACTATGTTGCTCTTGCCAATAAGGAATGTCTTGTTTCCGCAGGTTCTCTGTTTGCCAGAGAAGTCCGGGAGGCAGGCACAATATTACTTCCGGTCGATTCAGAACATTCAGCAATTTTCCAGATTATTCTCGGCCACCCCGAAAAAGCCATTGAGAAGATGGTACTGACTGCATCCGGCGGTCCATTTCGCGAGTGGTCCCTGGAACAGCTCCATAACGCAAAACCTGCACAGGCCTTAAAACATCCGAACTGGTCCATGGGGCAGAAAATCACGATTGATTCAGCCTCACTAATGAATAAAGGCCTTGAAGTAATTGAGGCATGGCATCTTTTCCCAATAGAAGCGGATAAACTTGATATTCTTGTGCACCCCCAGTCCATAATCCATGGTCTGGTGTCATATTCTGATGGTTCGGTTCTCGCCCAGATGGGGAGCCCTGACATGCGATCCCCGATTGCATACAGCCTTTCATGGCCTGATAGAATTGATGCACCGGTTAAAAGACTCGATCTGGCGGAGATTGGGCAGTTGACATTTGAAGCCCCGGATGAAAAACGTTTTCCTACTCTGCGTATTGCGCGCGAGGTGTTAAAGGATAACTGCCGCATGGGGGCAGTATTAAATGCTGCAAATGAAGTGGCTGTTGAAGCTTTTCTCAATGAGCAGATAGGTTTTATGTCAATTCCGGCTTTAATAGATAAGGCTTTGGAACTGTTCGAAACAAACCCCGCATGTAAATATGAGGGGACAGACCTTGAGAAAATTATTCAATTGGACGAAGAAGTGCGTATAAAATCGCGCTCTCTTTTAAAATCCTTTGAAATATCTTAAACTTGGGCATATATGGACAGCTATATTGATTTTTGTTGTTCATATATAGCAATTAAACTGGGAACGTCGGAAAACTGACCGGTCCCATTTAGCTGATTATAAACTCACAGCACAGTTCGTGTCGCTGTGACAGGAGATTCAAATTGTTGGAAGAACTTAGGCAGTTATTGGTACAGGAATGGTTTTTGGTTGTTCCCGCGTTTGTATTTGTTCTGACCATAGTCGTTTTCTTCCACGAGCTCGGGCATTTTCTCGTTGCTCGCTGGTGTGGAGTAACTGTGGAAGCATTTTCAATCGGTTTTGGCCCGGAAATCTGGGGGTTCAATGACCGTAAGGGAACCCGCTGGAGACTGGCCTGGATACCTCTCGGAGGTTATGTAAAATTTATTGACGACCAGAACGCAGCCAGTATTCCCGATGAAGAAGCCGTAAAGGAAATGTCACCCCAGCAAAGGGCTGGAGCACTTCAGTTTAAGCCTTTGTGGCAGCGTGCTGCAGTTGTTGCAGCCGGCCCCATTGCCAGCTTCCTCCTTGGTATCGCTATCTTTGCTGTATTCCTGGCAAGTTATGGCGAAACCAGATATTACAAGCCGATCGTAAGCCAGGTAATAAAAGATTCAGCCGCAGAAAAGGCTGGTTTTAAACCTAAGGACGAGATCCTTGCCATCAACGGTTCGAAAATTCGCGCATTTGCTGATGTTCGTGTTGCTGTAAATATCAACGGTGATAAGGAGCTGGTCTTTACAGTTCTCAGGGACGGAAAGCAGGTAGACCTGAAGGCAGTGGCTAAGGTTGCCGAAAAAAGGGACCCGCTGGGTAAGCCAATCCGCCTTCTCGGTCTGGCAACGAGCAAGGAACACCGCGTCATGGTCAAGGTAGACCCGTTGACAGCGATAAATCTCTCCGTTGAAAAGACCTACTCAATTGTATCTACGACTTTAAGCTACCTTACCAATGTTATAACGCTGCAGGCACCCCCTGATCAGCTCAGTGGACCTGTTGGAATCGCTAAGACTGCGGGCAAACTGGCTGCTGACGGTGGCATCCTGATATTGATCCAGTTTTCTGCATACCTGTCCATTGCTATAGGCCTGTTTAACCTGTTCCCGATCCCTCTTCTGGATGGTGGACATCTCGTATTTTACCTTGCTGAAGCTATAATAGGACGTCCGGTAAGCGCCAAAACTCAGGATATTGCCGCAAGTGTCGGATTCGCATTACTGATTCTGTTGATGGTCTTCGTCACTCATCAGGATATCTTTGCAAGCTGATTGAACTCATCCTCTATTAGGTGTTAAATGGGCCCGGCTGATTCCTCAAAAGAGTAAATTAGCCGGGCTTATTTTTTTCCATAAGCTATTGACAGTCTCCAGGGCTTCTTAAATAAATGTTAACCATGAAAGCTTAAGAATTTTCGAATGAAAAGTTAACAACTGTTGCCCAATAGTCCTTTTCAAACCGAGGATTAAAGTTTAATAATAAACATGATATGGCCACAATAGAATGGCCTCGTTGTAGGATGTAAGCAACGAGAGAATCAGAGTACAAAGGGGCATTTGTAACAATGACACAAAGGGCGATTATGAGCAGAGGGATATTTACCGCTGTCATTCTGTCTCTCTCTATCTTCACACAGGTGGAGAGTGGGATTGATTTAGGTGTTAAATCTGCATTGGCGCAATCGGGCGCTGTACGTAGCATTCGTGTTGAAGGTAATCGCCGTGTCGAGCCTGAGACTGTGAAATCCTACATGCAGATCGCTGTAGGGGACCGCTATTCTCCAGGCAAAGTTGACGACTCGTTGAAGTCTCTGTTCAGAACAGGTCTTTTCGCAGACGTAAAAATTCGCCGTCAGGGAAGCACAGTTATCGTTAAGGTTGTAGAAAATCCAATCATTAACGTCGTAGCTTTCGAAGGCAACAAGGAAGTTGAAGACGCTACCTTGAAAACTGAAGTTCAGCTTAAATCTCGCGAGATTTACACAAGAGCACGCGTTCAGTCTGATGTTCAGCGTATTCTTGATGTTTATCAGCGCCAGGGGCTTTATTCAGTTAGCGTCCAGCCAAAAATTATTCAGCTCAAGCACAACCGTGTAGATCTTGTTTATGAGATTTCAGAAGGGCACTCCACTAAAGTTAGAAATATCAACTTTATTGGAAACCGTGCATTCTCTGACTCTCAGCTTCGTGATGTTATCACAACAACAGAAACTGCATGGTTCAGATTTTTGAGCTCCACAAACGTATATGATCCCGATCGCCTTAACTTGGACAGAGAGCTCGTTCGTGCTTTCTATCGCAAGAACGGTTACGCAGATATGCGCGTAGTTTCTGCAACAGCAGAACTTGATCGTGACGGTAAAAACTTCTACCTGACTTTCACAGTTGAAGAAGGTGAAAAATACCAGTTCGGTGATGTAACTATCAGTTCATCTCTGGACAGTGTTAGACCTGAGACTTTGAAATCAACTCTGCTTACAGAAGCTGGTAAAACATATAATGCAAGCCAGATTGATAAATCAGTAGAAGCTGTAACTCTTGAAGTTTCCAAAAGCGGATATGCATTTGCTCGCGTAAGACCAAAAGTAAGCCGTGACCCTGTAGAGAAGAAAATCAACCTTCACTACACAGTAGAGCAGGGCCCACGTGTTTATATCGAACGCATCAATATCTACGGTAACGCAAGAACAAAAGACTATGTAATCCGTCGTGAATTCAGACTTGCTGAAGGTGACGCATTCAACAGACTTCTTGTTAGCCGTGCACGTAAACGCTTGATGGGACTTGGTTTCTTTAAAACTGTTAAAGTTTCTCAGGAAGCTGGTAGCGCATCAGACCGTGTGGTTCTTAACGTGAACCTTGTAGAGCAGTCAACGGGTGAGTTCTCATTCGGTGCCGGTTACTCAACAAGTGAAGGTGTTATCGGTGACGTAAGTATTACAGAACGTAACCTTCTCGGTAACGGTCAGTTCCTTCGTCTGAAACTTTCCGGTAGTATCGAACGTCTTCAGGTAGACCTGAGCTTCACAGAGCCTCGTTTCCTTGACCGTAACCTTGCTGCTGGTGTTGATGTCTTCCATAAGGAAATCGATAATTCCAAGGAATCTTCTTATAAGAGTAAGAAAACCGGTGGTGGACTACGCCTTGGTTTCCCTCTTGGAGAGAACACAAGACTGACAACAAGCTACAGCTTCGTTCGTGATGAGATCAATCTTGATCCTGATGGAAGTGACACTCCTTCTGCTGCGATCGTAGAAGCTTCTGAAGACAATGACGGTGTTGCTAACGTATCATCTGTAAGCTACAGCCTGGTTTACGACGCTCGTAACCACAAACGTAGCCCGACACATGGTCTGTATGCTTCACTAAGTCAGGATCTTGCCGGTGCGGGTGGTGATGTACAGTACCTTCGTACACAGGCTGAAGTTCGCGGTTACTATGATCTTGGCAAACGCTTTGTACTGGTAGGTCGCGCTCAGGCTGGTCACATCTTCGGATGGGGCGGTGATGAGGTTCGTCTGCTGGATAACTTCTACAAAGGTGGCGATCTGGTTCGTGGTTTTGAAAAGTCTGGTTTCGGTGCACGTGATAGTGTAACTGGGGACGCTCTTGGTGGTACAACATTCGCAGGTATCACAGCAGAACTTCGCTTTCCGTTCCCTTACCTGACTGAAGAGCTGGGTATATCGGGTGCAGTATTTGCTGACGCCGGTACGGTCTTTGGCATCTCTGATAGTTCAAGAGATGCTATTGAAGGGGCTGGAGGAACAGTTGAAGGTAACGGTAAAACAATCCGTGCTTCAGTTGGTGGCTCGATCCTCTGGGACTCTCCACTTGGACCACTTAGAGGTGACCTTGCTTACGTCTTGAACGAAGAAGAAGGCGATAAAGAAGAAGTCTTCCGCTTCGGTTCTTCAGCAAGGTTCTAATAGAGAACAACAAGATTTTTTATAATAAAGAGGCCGCATTTGCGGCCTCTTTTTCTTTGTGATACAAGAAGATCATATTGTCTGTGCTTAATCTGTAATATGGAGTTCTTTTCCAGGATAAACTTATTGTCAGGCATATGTTTCATCGGATAAAAGATAGCAGCTGAACTTCCTGTCCTTACTCAAAGACATAAAAGGAATGGAAGATTAAATAATTAAAAAATATTCGGGTTAGATCCTGTCAGTTTTAGGAACGTAACTGGCTCGATTAATAAGCCGGAACCTGAGTAGAAAATGGCGATATAATAATGGAACATCCGGGATTTTTCGATAGGGCGGGACCTTTTTCAATTCAACAGATTGCTGAAGCAACAGGTGCCGAAGCAGGAGCAGGCGTTAATCCGGATATTCTCATTGAGGATATCAGAACTCTGGAGAAAGCTGGTCCAAAACATATTGCTTTTCTTGATAATAAAAAATACATAAGCCAGTTCAGCGAAACCTCTGCGGGTGCCTGTTTTGTAACACCTGATAATGCCGATAAAGCGCCTGAAACATTGGCTACTCTGCTTTCGGCTCAGCCCTACCACTGTTTTGCCAGGACTTTATCATTATTCTACCCACAGTCGCGTTTTTCTCAGACTGCAATCGGTAGTGGTTATAACTCATCAAATATTCATCCGTCCGCAGTTTTGGAGGAGGGTGTTATTGTTGAGCCAAACGCTGTGATTGGCCCGGAAGTACATATAGGTAAAGGAACGCGTATTGCCGCAGGTGCAGTAATTGGATACCGGGTATATATCGGCCGTGACTGCTACATCGGACCAAATGCCAATATAGTTCATAGCCTTATCGGCGACAGGGTCATTATCCATGCTGGCGTTTGTAGTGGACAAGACGGTTTTGGGTTTGCTATGGGTGCAGGCGGACACTTGAAAATCCCTCAGATTGGCAGGGTTATTATTCAGGATGATGTTGAAATTGGCGCAAACAGCGCAATTGATCGTGGTGCACTGGGAGATACAATTATCGGCCAGGGCACTAAACTGGATAACATGATACAGGTTGCACACAATGCAACATTAGGCACTCATTGCGTAGCTGCCGCCCAGACAGGAATTTCAGGCAGTACCATTTTGGGAGACTATGTAGTATTGGGAGGTCAGGTCGGTGTTGTTGGTCACCTTAATGTAGGCAGTGGCACACAGGTTGCAGCTAAAAGTGCAGTAACTAAAGACCTTCCACCTGGTCGACAATGGAGCGGAATTCCTGCAGAACCGGTAAAAGACTGGCGCCGTGGTGTAGCAATTCTTCGCAGGATGATCAAAACATCAAGGTCATCTAACAATTAATTCAAATTATGCCGCAGAAGAATAGCGGTAAGACTAAGAATATGGAGTGAATTTTTATGAGTGAAGAGGCAGGCAAAACAGAACTCGGCGTTGCCGATATCAACCGGTTGCTGAAACTGCTGCCGCATCGTTATCCGTTCCTGTTAGTGGACAAAATCATCGACATGGATAGAGATGAATCTGCTGTTGGCATAAAAAATGTAACAATTAACGAACCGCATTTTCAGGGCCACTTCCCGGAATTCCCTGTAATGCCGGGCGTTTTGCTGGTTGAAGGCATGGCTCAGACTGCTGGTGCTTTGTGCGTACACAACTTTGGTGAAGATTATGAGCCTCACCTTGTGTATTTCATGTCAATTGAGAAGGCAAAGTTCCGTAAACCGGTTGTGCCCGGTGACACAGTTCATTACCATGTTAAGAAATTACGCAGCCGTGGACCTGTCTGGCGTTTTTCAGCAATAGCAAAAGTCGACGGCTCTATAGTTTGTGAATCAGAAATTAGTGCAATGATTGTCGATAAGGACGCTGCAGCAGCCAATGGCTAACATACATCCAACTGCGATCGTCGAAGACGGTGCAGAAGTTGGTTCCGATGTTGAAATCGGACCCTATTGCGTGGTGGGCGGTAACGTTCGCCTCGCCGATAACGTGAAGCTGCATTCTCATGTAGCAGTAGCTGGAAAAACCAGTATTGGAGCAGGAACAGAGATATTTCCATTTGCTTCAATAGGACATATCCCCCAGGACAAAAAATTTCGTGGTGAGGATGTTTCTCTGGAAGTCGGTGAAGGCAATGTTATCCGGGAACATGTAACAATGAACCCCGGAACCGCAGATGGCGGAAACCTCACAAAGGTCGGTAATAATGGCCTGTTTATGATGGGATCTCACGTCGCTCATGATTGCGAAGTTGGTAATGATGTAATTCTCGCAAATAACGCGACTTTGGCAGGACACTGTAAAGTTGGCGACAGCGTAATTCTTGGTGGTTTGGCCGCAGTGCATCAGTTTGTACGCCTTGGTGCCTATTCCTTCGTAGGTGGCATGTCAGGTGTTGAAAATGATGTAATTCCTTTCGGCATGGTTCTTGGTAACAGGGCTTATCTCAATGGCCTGAATATTCTGGGACTAAAACGCAACGGGTTTGATCGCGAACAGATTCATAATTTGCGCAAGGGTTACAGAATGTTGTTCTCCAATGAGGGAACACTGAAAGAACGCCTTGAAGATGTGGAAAAAATGTTTGCAGGCGATCCGTGCGTAGAGCAGGTCGCAGCATTTATCCATGCAGACTCCAGCCGTCAGCTATGTGTGCCCAAAAGCGGAGACTAAGCTATCCGCTTTGGTGAGAACCACAAAAAATGACAGAAGACCAATCCAGAAATCCTAGAATAGGAATCATCGCCGGAGGCGGTGATATGCCGGGGTTGGTCGCACAGGCAGCTATCGCGCAAGGCCGGGAAGTTCATATTCTGGGTATCTTGGGCGATGCTTCACCGGATATAGAAAATTACCCGCACACCTGGTTTAAACTGGGTGAATTCGGTAAGCTTTTCAAAACCCTCAAAAAGCAGAATTGTAAAGATGTCGTCCTTGTTGGCTCTGTAAAAAGACCCGATATGAAGAAGATACGCTTTGACCTGGGGGCAATCAGGCTTATTCCATTCGTTCTGAGCCTCACCGTCGGAGGAGATGATAGCGTGCTGTCACGTATCGTAAAATATTTTGAAAAAAAGGGATTTAACATTCGTGGCGCACACGAAGTTGCTCCCGGACTTCTCGCAGATGAAGGCTGTTTAACCAGTCGCCAGCCTTCGGTTCAGGATCTGGAAGATATCAAAATAGCACTTAAGGTTGTCAGAACACTCGGGCAGCTTGATGTCGGTCAGGCTGCAGTAGTTGCAAAGGGGTATACCCTTGCTGTCGAGGCTGCTGAAGGGACAGACGCAATGCTTGCGAGATGTGCAGGCCTCCGCCAATGGGGTAGTAAAAGCGATAACCGCAAGGTCGGTGTTCTGGTTAAGTGCCCTAAGCCCGGTCAGGAAAAACGCATTGATATGCCGACAATAGGTGTGCAGACCATCGATAATGTTGCAGATGCAGGTTTGGCAGGAATCGCTGTATCAGCGGATGACGTTCTTCTGGCAGGAAAAGAAGATGTGATTCAGCGTGCAGCAGAGCGGGATATCTTTGTTGTTGGTGTAAATATTAACACTTAGCTTTGTAATAAGTTCTTATCGGATCACAGGATCGGCTTGAGGTGGCAGTAATGGATGGCGGAAAAAAAATTTTCATCGTAACGGGTGAGCATTCTGGTGATGCTTTGGGCGGGCCTTTGATGAAAGCATTAAAAGCGCGTCTTGGCGATAAAGTTGAATTTGCATGTGTCGGCGGAAAATATATGGAAGAGCAGGGGGCAAAATCCATATTCCCTCTATCCGATATAGCGGTGATGGGCCCCATAGATATTGCAAAAAACTTACCCAGACTCATTCGCCGTGTATACACAACGGTTGATGCTATCAAAAAATTCAAACCGGATCTTCTCGTAATCATAGATAGCCCGGAATTCAGCCACCCCATTGCAAAGCGCATCCGTAAAGCAACTCCGGATGTTCCCATTATCAACTATGTTTCTCCCTCTGTCTGGGCATGGCGTCCCGGACGTGCCAGAAAAATGAAACCCTATGTTGATCATATTCTCGCACTTCTTCCTTTTGAGCCGGACGCGCACAAGCGTCTGGGTGGTCCTGATTGCACATATGTCGGACATCCGATGATAGAGCGTATGGAATGGATGAGAAGTCGTGATGGAGATGGTCTTCAGCGCCGCCTCGGATTATCAGGAACTCAGCCCGTTGTTGTTGTACTGCCGGGAAGCCGTACAAATGAAGTTAAACGACTGATGCAACCCTTTGGCGATACACTAAATATAGCGCGCGAAAGATTCGGGCCGTTTCAGGTTATTATCCCCGCAGTTCCATCAGTTCGCCCACTTATAGAGCAGGGTCTTTCAACCTGGAACATAACACCTCATTTTGTTTCAGGCGATGATGATAAATTTGCAGCCTTCAGTCTGGCCCACGCGGCGCTGGCCGCATCCGGAACCGTAACACTGGAAATTGCGCTCTCCGGCTTGCCAATGGTGGTCGGCTACAAGGCAGACTGGGTAGTTGCATCGGTCAGAAAATACCTGATCAATATTCATTCAGTCGTACTCGCAAATCTGGTACTCGGCTACAATGCCTTCCCTGAATATATTCAGGAAGACTGTGTCCCGGAAAAAATGTCAGAAGCTCTGGTTCCGTTATTGACGAACTCACAAGAGCGCAAAAAGCAAAAAGAAGCTCTGAATGAAATTTCACAAAAAATGCTGCTTGATGACAGGGAGCCAAGTGATGCTGCGGCAGATGTTGTTATGAAATATCTGTGAGGGGGAATAACTTTTTTATCTGAACCCTTCAGGGAATTATGCGTAACTGCTGGTGAATATACGTTACTCGCAGGTAACTTGAAGTAACAGATACGGCAAGGTCCGTTAATTGATGTGACGGAATAGACGGGCTGAATAATCTTGCAAAAAGATTAAGTCATTCCATTTTAGCATTAAGTCAGACCAATAAATCGTTTGTAAATGCCAAACATTCCTTTACAAATTTGCGTAATAATCATTAAGTCAAAAAATACTGAGGAAATGCGATGACTGACGAAAAACCGACCCTCCGCCCCAAAGACGCCCCCGACCTCTCAAGCTTCCAGTGGGACGACCCCTTCTTCCTCGAAGACCAGCTCACCGAAGATGAGCGCATGATCCGCGACACTGCAAAAGCCTATGCAGAACAAAAGCTTAAGCCAAGAGTCATCAAAGCATTCGCCAACGAAACTGTAGAGCCTGAAATCTTCCGGGAGATGGGCGAAGCAGGCCTGTTAGGCCCAACCATTCCCGATACTTACGGCGGCGCCGGAGTAGGCTACGTAGCCTACGGCCTGATCGCCCGCGAAGTTGAGCGCATAGACAGCGGCTACCGCTCCATGATGAGCGTACAGTCCTCATTGGTTATGTATCCGATTTACGCCTATGGTACTGAAGAACAAAGACAAAAATATCTCCCCGGCCTTGCCAGCGGCAAGCTCATCGGCTGCTTTGGTCTCACAGAACCCGATGCAGGTTCAGACCCTGGAGGAATGCAGACCCGTGCTTACAAGACCGAAAACGGCTATAGGCTCAAAGGGTCCAAAATGTGGATTTCCAACAGCCCCATAGCAGATGTATTCGTAGTCTGGGCCAAATCAGAAGCTCATGACAACAAAATCAAGGGTTTTATTCTTGAAAAAGGCATGAAAGGCCTCTCAACCCCGAAAATCGAAGGCAAACTATCCCTCAGAGCCTCCATAACAGGCGAGATCGTCCTTGATGACGTAGAAGTAGGCGAAGATGCCCTGATGCCTAATGTGAGCGGTCTGAAGGGCCCCTTCGGCTGTCTAAACCGTGCACGCTACGGTATCGCCTGGGGTACAATGGGAGCTGCCGAGTTCTGCTGGCACGCAGCACGCCAGTACGGCCTTGATAGAAAGCAGTTCAACAAGCCACTCGCCCAGATGCAGCTTTTCCAGAAAAAACTGGCAGATATGCAGACTGAAATTACCTTGGGCCTTCAGGCTTCACTGAGGGTAGGGCGTTTAATGGACGAAGCCAGAGCCGCTCCTGAAATGATATCACTCATCAAGCGTAACAACTGCGGAAAAGCCCTTGATATTGCTCGTCTTTCAAGAGATATGCACGGCGGTAACGGTATTTCTGAAGAATTCCAGATCATGCGCCATGTCATGAACCTCGAAACAGTAAACACCTATGAAGGTGCTCATGACGTTCATGCTCTCATTCTGGGGCGTGCTCAAACCGGTCTGCAGGCATTCTTTTAATGACTGATGCCCCTCTGAAAGGACTACGTGTCGTCGAAATGGCCCGCATTCTTGCGGGCCCATGGGTTGGCCAGACATTGGCTGACCTCGGCGCAGACGTCATAAAGGTTGAAAGCCCGGCAGGAGATGACACAAGGGCCTGGGGCCCGCCATTCATCGAGCGCGAAAATGATAAAAGTGCCGCCTATTTCCATAGCTGCAACCGCGGAAAACGGTCAATTATCGTAGATATCAAGACTAAAGAAGGCCGCGAAACGCTGCATAAGCTGATTAAACGCAGTGACGTATTTATCGAAAACTTCAAAGTCGGTGCTTTGCAGAAATACGACCTTGATTACCAGGCCTTATCTGAAATAAACCCGCAGCTGATATACTGTTCCATAACAGGTTTCGGCCAGACTGGCCCCTATGCCCACAGGGCAGGCTATGATTATCTCATTCAGGGAATGGCAGGCTTGATGTCCGTAACTGGTGAACCGGATGGTGAACCACAAAAAGCAGGCGTAGCCTTCGCAGATATTTTCACCGGGCTTTACAGCGTCATAGCTATTCAGGCAGCTCTCGCGCAAAGGCAACAGACAGGCCTCGGACAACATATCGACATGTCCCTGCTGGATACGCTGACCGGTGTCATGGCAAATCAGGCTATGAATTTCCTGAGCACAGGAAAATCCCCGCACAGACTGGGTAATAAACACCCGAATATCACGCCATATCAGGTTTTCGAGGTCAGTAATGGCCACCTGATCATCGCTGTAGGTAATGACCGCCAGTTTGGATTACTCTGTAAAGTGCTGAAAATAGCTGATCTGGCTACAGATGACCGCTTTTCAACCAATCAGGCCAGAATTGCCAATCGGGACAGTCTGGATGAAATATTGAATGCGAATATAAAGCTCTGGACAAAGGACGAACTGTTGTCAGCCTTGGAAAACGAGGGAGTGCCAGCAGGCCCGATCAATACCATGGAAGAAGTTTTCGCCGACCCTCAGGTTCAGTATCGTAAAATGCAGATAGAAAATCAGTCAGTTCCGGGAGTAAGAACCCCGCTTGCTTTTTCTGATGCAAAACTGGAATTAGGCACGCCTTCACCAAAACTGGGTGAGCATACAGAGGAAATTTTAAAGGAGCTCGAAAGGGATAATTAACTGGAAAGCATGGTCGGAGCCGTTTTTTCGATCATATCCTTAACAAAACCCAAATCAATCTCTGGGCAGATGGTCTGATATTCATTGTTAATAAACAGTGATGCAGCACCATGCACAAAAGTCCACATACGAATACCAAGCAATGAAGCATCACCCCTGATATTATTCAGTTGGCAGTAAATACCAATCTCTTCAATAACCTGGCTGAAGCATTCCTTTCCGCAATCCTCCACTTCAGGCTGTAATTTAAGGGTAGAGTTTGGGCCAAACATCAGGCGAAACAGAGCTTCCTGATTGACTGCAAAGTCAATATACGCATGTCCCATAGCTACAATACGGTCCAGTGAACCCTGCTCATACGCTTCAGCAGCCTCTCTGGTCTTGTCTGCCAGCGCGTCAAAAGTGCGCGTCATAATCAGGCGCAGTATCTCTTCACGGTCCTGAAAATGCCTGTATGGAGCTGCAGTTGAAACTCCCGCAAGCCTGCAGGCATCAGCCAGAGTAAAGCTGTCAGCGCCTTTTTCGATCAATAATTGCTGGACCGCAGCAATCAGGGCTTCACGAAGATCACCATGGTGATATCCTGTTTTTGCCTGAATCAACGAATTTTCAGCTGTTTTTGCCATTCCCGAATGCTCCCAATTGATTCACGAACATATATCAAAATAACTTCACTATACAAGATATGTTAGCTGAATTAACTTTTCCTTGAAAAGTGAATGCTACTAACATATGTAAGTAGCAGTAACATTCATATAAGCGGTTAGTGTGGAGGCAGCAATGCTGCAAGATCAAAAAGAGACTAAAAATACAGCGTCTTACAAAAACACAAAAAAGCAGATTATCGGCATTGCAGGCGTGGGATTATTATTTATTGGCTCCATTGTAGCCGGAGTTCATATCCTTAAAGAGCACGCCGCAGCAGAAAAGAAGCTTGATCCGAACCCACCGGTAAGTGTTAACCACAAAACTATCAAAACCGTAGATGGTTATATGATAACTGAATTTTATGCCGGACGGGTTGAAGCAGAACGAGAAACACAGCTTGCTTTCGAACGCAGCGGTCTGGTTGTGAAGGTTATGGCCAACGAAGGAGATAATATTAAGCGGGGAACAGTTGTTGCCAGCCTTGATATCTCTCAGCTTGAAAACCGCAAGGCACAACTGGAAGCTCAGAAGGATGAGCTGCAGGCTCAGTTAAATCTGGCTAAAGCGACTTTGGAAAGAAGAAGCTCACTGCAGAAAAAAGGCTGGAGCCCGACCCAAAGCTATGATGAGGCCAGATTTTCCGTAGAACAGCTTTCAGCTTCATTGCAGCGTATATCCGCATCCATTCGCTCCGTTTCCATTGATCTTGAAAAATCACAGTTAAAAGCGCCATTTTCCGGCACAATTGCAGCCAGAAGCATTGATGAAGGCGCTGTTGTGAATGCAGGAACACCAGTAATGACCCTGCTGGACGCCAGACAGGGTCAGATCAGGGTAGGTGTATCCGTTACAGCTGCTAAAAAGCTTGTATCCGGAAAAGGTTATACCTTCAGAATTAACGGGAGAGATTTCATAGGGCATATGGTTTCCAAACGTCCTGATCTACAGTCCGGCACACGAACCGTGACTATCCTGTTTGAATTCAAGGATAATGACAGCGTGCCCTTAGGAGAAATCGCAGAACTGGTGCTCTCCAGAAAAGTCAGTGAACCCGGTGTCTGGCTTCCATTAGCCGCCCTGAATGAAGGTCAGAAAGGCCTTTGGACAGTGTTTACTGCTGTGCAGGAAAACAACCGCTATGTGGCAAAAAGAGAAGCAGTAGAGGTTCTGTATAGTTCAGGCGAGCGGGTTTTTGTCAGGGGAACTGTCAAAAATGGAGATATCGTTGTGACCAATGGTGTAAATCGCATTACACCCAACCAGATAATCCAGCTTGCCAGCCAGGGGAAATAACATGAATACCTTATTTTTCCGGAACAAGCGGATTTTTGCGCTTTCTATTATTATGATCTTCTCAATTGGTCTGGCTTCCCTGACTACAATCGGACGCCAGGAAGATCCTACAATTACGAATATTTTCGCCACCATTATAACCCCTTACTCCGGTGCTGACCCTGCGCGTGTCGAAGCTCTTGTCACAGAGAAAATTGAACAGGAGCTGCGTCAGATACCTGAAATCAAGAAGATCGACTCTGTTTCCAGAACCGGTATTTCGGTGATAAATATCGAGCTTTCCAGTTTCATCTCAAATGAAAAAATCGAGCAGATATGGTCCGAAATCAGAGATGCTCTGTCAGATGCCGCAAAAAACTTCCCCTCCGGAGTACCTGAACCTGTTTTTGATAATGATAGAAATGGCACTTTCACGACCATCAGCGCCTTGACCCCCAAAAAAGGGACAACTCTAAACCCCGCAATTCTGGGCCGTTATGCTAAGCTTTTACAGGATCGTCTTCGTGGAGTTAGCGGTACAAAACAGGTCGATTTGTATGGAGCGAGAGAAGAAGAGATTCTCGTCGAAATCGACCCGAGAAAGCTGATTTCTCTGGGTTTGACTGCTAATCAGGTATCTTCAGCAATAAAACAGGCCGATACCAAGGTCCGGTCCGGTCAGGTAAGAGGGAAGGTAACGAACCTTCTTATTGAGGTTAAAGGTGAAATTACCACAACGGAACGAATTGGTTCCATACCTGTCCTCAGAAGTGCTGACGGCCGTATTGTCAGAGTTTCAGATATTGCTGTCGTCAAAAAGACCTTAAAAGCACCTCCCGCAGACATAACCTATACTGATGGCATTCCCGCAGTACTGATTGCAGCGAAAATGGAAGATGATCTTCAGGTCGATGCATGGGTTGCCAGGGCTAAAAAGGTCTATGCTCAGTTTGAGAAGGATATTCCCGAAGGTTTAGAGCATAAATTGCTGTTTGATCAGAGTTATTACACGACAGACCGCCTTGTTACTGTAATGCAGAACATGCTCATTGGTATTGCTCTTGTAGTTTTTGTATTGTTCGTAACTCTTGGGTGGAGAGCAGCCCTGATCGTCGCAACAGTACTGCCGCTGGCAAGCCTGATGTCCGTTGCCGGGCTGCATTTTATCGGTATATCAATCCATCAGATGTCTGTAACAGGTCTGATTGTAGCCCTTGGACTTCTGGTTGATGCGGCTATTGTTATGACTGACGAAATTCGCAAAAGCCTTGAAAAAGGAATGCAGCGGCTGGAAGCAGTAAAAGAGGCCGTATCAAGATTAACAGTGCCATTAATGGCATCAACAATCACAACAGCTCTGGCTTTTACACCAATGATGCTTTTGCCTGGACCAGCAGGTGATTTCGTTGGAGCTATCGCATTTTCTGTTGTGATCATGCTGTTTTCTTCATTCTTCCTGTCACTTACAATAACACCCGCCTTGTCCGGTTGGTTCCTGAGTGGAGGCGAGAATGCCAAAAATGCGCGCTGGTATACCAATGGCATGAAATCAACCGTTTTTGGAAAAGTGTTCGGCAAATCTCTGGAACTCTCGCTGGCACACCCAAGACTGGCTATTTTAGGCGCGCTGGTATTACCAATCATAGGGTTTGCCTCATTTCCCACCCTGCAAAAACAGTTCTTCCCAGGTGTAGACAGAGATCAGTTCTATGTTCAGGTCACTCTGCCAAGTGGAAGCTCTATTGCTGAAACAGATAAAATCGCAAAAAAAGCTGACCAGATCATCAGGGCAACCAGGGACATTAAAAATGTTAACTGGGTAATTGGTAGAAATGCTCCGGCTTTTTATTACAACATGATCAGAGACCGTGACGGAGCACCGAATTTTGCGGAAGCTCTGATCACAACAACTTCAGCTCAGGCGACAGAAGAAATAATACCGGAATTACAGCGCACACTTGATAAAAGCCTGCCCGGGGCAAGCGTTATGGTACGCGGCCTGGTGCAGGGCCCGCCTGTAAACGCACCTGTAGAGATCAGAATAGTAGGCCCGGATATTGCCACCCTGAGAAAGCTTGGCGACCAGATAAGAGTGATCGCGCTTCAGGTTCCTGATGTAATTCAGGCCAGAACACAACTAACTGGTGGTGCTCCGAAGGTTATTGCTGATCTGAACGAGGAAAAAGTACGGCTTGCCGGACTGGATCTGGGCTCAGTCGCACTGCAGCTTGAAACAACTCTTGAAGGAATTACTGGAGGGTCTCTCATAGAAGGTAGTGAAGAACTGCCAATTCGTGTCCGTGTCGGAACAAGAGAGCGTAATTCCATTGACTCTCTGAGACGGCTTGATGTTGTAAGTCCAGATGCCCAGCAAAGAGCCCAGACCGGCGTATATCCGGGGATTCCGCTCGCAGCTCTGGGAGATATTAAACTGCAACCGGCAGAAACCCCAATATTTCGAAAAGATGGTGAGAGAATAAACACCGTTCAGGCGTTTGTTCATAGAAATATCCTGCCGGAAGAAGCTTTGGGCAAGGTGATAGCGCTCGTCAATGACAAACAGAATAATTTCTCATTGCCTCAGGGCTATAGAATTGAACTGGGTGGAGATGCAGATGCTCGTGCAGAAGTTATGAGAAACTTGCTAGGGCCAATGGGAATTATTATTGCGCTCACACTGGCCACAATAGTTCTGACATTTAACTCTTTCAGACTGTCTGCAATCACTATGACAGTTGCCGTACTGTCAATTGCACTCAGCATTCTGGCTCTCGCCATTTGCCGTTACCCCTTTGGTATCACTGCAGTTATTGGTGTTATCGGTTCTATTGGTGTTTCAATAAATGCTGCCATTATCATTATGACTGCCCTGCAGCAGGACCCGGATGCGCTTGCAGGTGATGTTAAGAGAATTCGGGAAATCGTAATGGCGCAAAGCCGTCATATCATCTCGACCACCATTACCACTTTTGGTGGATTCCTTCCGCTGATAATGGCTGGGGGAGGGTTCTGGCCACCATTCGCAATGTCAATTGCCGGTGGTGTACTCTTCTCGACAGTAGTTTCGTTCTACTTTACACCACCTGCATTCTTGTTACTGATGCGAAAAACTTCAAAAAACCAGGTGGAAGAAGAGCCGGCAAAGGTCATATTACCTCAGCCGGTTAGAGAAATGCATGCTTTATAGGAATGAACAGGGAAGCAGCTTTTTAGCTGCTTCCGGCTGTAAGCGTTACAAGACGCCACAATTTCAAAGTGTTATCATCCCCTGCAGATAGTCCGAACTGTCCATCGGGGGAGATAGCTACTGAGTTGGTATCCGCACTGTCATGACCACGAAAAACTCTGAGTTTTTTACCACTGGCAACATCCCAGAGAATAATGCGTTTATCAAGAAAGCTTGCTAAGGCTATTTTTTCATTCGGGGAAAGTGCAACCGAAGTAACTCCGGATATTCTAAGCTTATCAAAGGTTCTGTTAGCCTCCCCGGTTCTCATATTCCACAGCCTAAGCGTCTTGTCATAGCTGCCAGACAGAGCGGTCAGGTTGTATTTTGAAGCAGATAGGGAGGTCACCCAGTCTTTGTGACCAGTAAAAGTGCGCACATTTTTGCCATTCCCCATATCCCAGAGCCTTAAGGTTCGGTCATGACTTCCCGATATGATGGCATTTGTGTCTGAGACAAAGGAAACAGCAATGACCCAGTCTTTGTGTCCCGCAAATGTTCTCAGCAGCTTGCCACTGGCTACATGCCAGAGTTTTATTGTTTTGTCGTGGCTCCCGGACAGTGCCAGGTGCCCATCATCAGAAAAAGCAACAGAAACAACCCAGTTTGTATGCCCGGTGAATGTATCAAGCAGGCGTCCGTTGTGAAGATCCCATAATTTGACAGTATTATCATGGCTGCCGGAAATGGCAGTCCTGCCATCAGGAGATATTGAGAGAGAACTGACAATATCTTTGTGTCCCACCAGTGTCCGAATAGCCCGGCCTGTCTTAATATTCCATAACTTGAGAGTGTGGTCTGCACTGGCAGACAGGGCCTGTTTCCCATTCGGAAGAAAAGCTACAGCCTTTAGAGATTTGGTATGCCCGACAAATGTTCTTATCGCCTTTTCGGTTGCTTCCTGTTTCCATATTGGGAATGAAAGAAACAGGACACACACGACTGAGAATGCAACACCAGCAGTAAGGCTTTTAACTAACGGTCCCGAGTTGTTATTCGGGGCAGCCTTTATTTCAGTATTAGCCTCCGCAACTGCAGTACCTTTTGCCTTCTGAGCAAAGCTTAAAAGCTTTTTCGTATAAGATTTTAGTGACTTACCAACATATATAAGCGTTTCTTTATTCTTTTTAATTCTGGCAGAGGCAGCCTGCTTTCTCTCATATTTGGATTTTTCCTGTTTTTGTGCCTCTTCCGCTGCAATCCTCTTTATGATCACCTTGGCTTCATCTGCATGACGCCCATAGGGAAAGCTTTGCAGAAAGTGATAAATCTGCTGATAACTGGGGGCAGATCCAAGAGCTTTCCATTCAATTTCTTCAAGCTTTATATAGGCAATCCTCTCATAGGCTCCGCCCTTATAGCTGTTAAGAAATACCTGAAAGTCCCGTTTGTCCTTACTGTCTTTAATAAGATTCCAGTTCGCGAGCTCTTCTTCTCTGCGTAAGTTATCAGCATTAAGGCTGTCTTGTTTTTTTGCTGTAGCCTTTAAAGAACCGGCACGATCAAGGATAGTATCAATGCTGTGACCCAGCTCCTTATATTCCTGTAGCTGATAATGCAGGAATTTGGGAAGTAATCGCTTGGCAAACGCTAGGTCCTGAGCAGGATCCCAGTCATCAGGAAAAATAATTGTGCCTAGTTCAATATACCCGTTTTTATCTTTTGCAGCCCCCAGATACACGAATATCGCGCGTATCTGAGACCAGACAAAGTCACTGATTTCTCCATCAATATGCATTTGATAAGCGACATTCATCATCTCTTGTTCGCGTTTTGATGCAGGTGCAGCACGGCGTATGGAGGTTGCTGTTATAACCTCAAGGATACCCTCAGCTTTTGCTTTTTGTTGTTTAGCCAGTTCTTCTCGAAAATTATCAATTCCGATAAGGTGTATCAAATGGCTTGCACTTGCTCTTCGTGGAGCTTCAAAAGATGCTTTACGCATTTTGTTCATATTACTTCTAGAGTATCTTTATTGACTTAAAGTCGTTTATTAGCTGTGGGTGTGATTTAGCAATCGCATTATAGGCATGTTTATGGCCGTAAACGGGTTTCTGGAAAAAAAATCCACATAAGCTGGGAATTATAATTAAGTATATGTTTGAACTATGGATTCCGGTAGAGAATAAGGTGAGATAACAGAAATAACTCCTGTTATTATTAAAGTTCAATGATGGATTGATCATGTGCGCCCCATTCTGCCCATGATCCGTCATAAACAGAGAGGTTCTCTGCTCCAGTAAGATAGAGTGCTAAAAATAGAATGGAAGCCGTGATACCTGATCCGCATGTCGTGATAACTGGCTTGTCTGTTGCAATATTTTTGTTTTTTAAAATGTTTGTGAGTTCTTCCACTGATTTGAAAGTACCGTTCGAATTAATCAGATCTCCAAAAAAGAGGTTTACGGCTCCCGGCATATGTCCTTTTTTTAGCCCCGGTCTTGGCTCTTCAGCTAGCCCTGCAAAACGGTCACCAGGCCTCGCGTCGAGAATGGATATGTCTTGATTTTCCTTTATGTGCTTTAGAAGGCTGTCAAAGCCAGATACCAGCGTGGGCCGCCTGTTTGCAGTATAGCCCTTGCCCGGAATTATGGATGTCTTCCCGCTCTCAACAGGATAGCCTTCTGAAATCCATTTTTTAAAACCGCCATTAAGTACGGAAACGTTATCATGCCCCATCACCTTGAATGTCCACCAGACACGGGGGGATGAAAATATTCCCAATCTGTCATATACAATCACATGGTTATCATTTGATATTCCCATCTCATTAACCGCAGATGCAAACTGCTGCGTAGATGGAAGCATATGGGGCAAGTCAGTACTTTTGTCAGAAATGGCATCTATATCAAAAAATACTGAACCTGGAATATGATCAGAAGTAAACTGATCATATGCATTCTCTGGAAAACCCGGCATATACCAGGTTGCATCGATAATTTTTATGTCATCTCTACCTGTATTTTCATTGAGCCAGCTTGTTTCTACCAAATCTGATAATGCAGGATTTTCCATGTAATATACCTTTAAATAAAGGGACGGGGTAAATCTCTTGGTCCAGCTGCCAGCCATTCAGGAACAGGTAAGCCTTTCTCCTTCAAAAAGACCGGATTAAACAGCTTGCTTTGATATCGTGTGCCATAATCACAAAGTACCGTAACGATGGTTTTCCCTGGTCCGAGGTCTTTAGCCATACGAATAGCTCCGGCAACATTGACGCCGCTTGATCCGCCAAGGCACAATCCTTCTTCCTGCAGAAGGTTAAAAACAACATTCAGTGCATCTTCATCGGGAATTTGGTACGGCATATCAACAACCACATCTTTAAGGTTTTCCGTAATTCTTCCCTGTCCAATACCTTCGGTAATGGAAGATCCTTCAGATTTAAGCTCGCCATTTTTATAATAATGGTAAAGTGCGGCACCCATTGGGTCAGCGATACCAATCTTAACATGCGGACTTTTTTCTTTTAGCCCGATAGATATCCCTCCAAGAGTACCACCGGTACCCACAGCACATATAAAACCATCAATTTTCCCCTCAGTCTGGTCCCATATTTCCTGTGCCGTTGTATAAATATGCCCGTTTCTGTTTGCCTGATTGTCAAATTGATTAGCCCAGATAGCACCATTAGGCTCGGTTTTTGCCAGTTCTTCCGCAAGCCGTGCAGAGTATTTTATGTAGTTATTATCATCTCGGTATGGAACAGCAGGAACTTCAACCAGTTCTGCACCTGCAAGGCGCAGCATGTCTTTCTTCTCATCTGATTGCGTATCAGGAATAACGATAACACACTTGTAACCCATAGCATCAGCCAGTAATGCAAGGCCAATTCCCGTATTGCCCGCAGTTCCTTCAACAATAGTACCGCCAGGACGGAGAAGGCCTTTTTCAACTGCATCATTAATAATAAAAAGTGCAGCCCTGTCTTTTACAGATTGCCCAGGGTTCAAAAACTCGGCCTTACCCAGAATTGTGCAACCGGTTTCCTCTGAAGCACGCTGCAGGCGAATAAGTGGCGTATTACCAATCGCATCAATAATGCTGTCTTTATAAAGCAAGGTCTTATCTCTTTCTGGCTATTAATATAGTTTTTTGGTGCTTCCTGAAAAACAAACGTAATGAAAGGGGAAGTCTATCCTATTGCGAATGTATTATCTAACATGAGATTGATCAAGGCGACATAGTGATTTCATTCCAAAAATACAAATAAAACCACTGAAAACACGAACCAGCAGCAGTTTGCAGGATATAAAAAACCTGAAAACAATAGAATGAGGAATTAAATTCTATTGCCGTATATCCATAGGCATCATGCAAAGGTTGATGAAGTATATTTATGAACAGCTTTTAATGAAGATATGTCGATTGCTACTCTAAAAATCGGCAATTTAGAGCTTATACTAATAAGAGCAAATATTATGTGGTTTGGCTGCAGGCACCGCAGGGCTCGGAAACTTCAAAGAGGGACGGCAAGGATGTTTTCAGGATTTAGTCGTAGAAATTTATTGAAAACAGGAAGTTTAGCGATAATGCTGGGGCTCTCTGGTGGATATGGTTCCAACAATCAGGCTCTGGCTAAAAGCACGAAGCATGAAGCCGGGGATAAGAATATTCAGGCTCCGGGCTATTACAAATTCAAACTGGGTGAATTTACCATTACTATAATTAGTGATGGGAGTTTCCAGCTTCCCGCAGCCTCATTGGGGGCAAATGTTCCAGAAGCTCAGGTAAATGCATTTCTAAAATCCAATCTGGCCGATACAACCTCTTATACTGCCCATACCAATTCATGTATAATTGATACCGGAAAAAAAGTTATCCTTGTTGAAGCAGGTGCAGGAAGCAGCTTCTCAAAGACAACCGGTATGTTTGACCACAATTTGAAATCTGCGGGCTACAGCCATGATGAAATTGATATGGTCGTTTTCACCCATGCAGAGCCTGATAATATCTGGGGAGTACTGGGAGAATCCAAAAGCGGGCTGCGTTTTCCCAAAGCAACCTATTACATTAACTCGACTGAATGGGATCACTGGATGCAGGAGGACCTTGAGAAAAAAGCTCCTGACAATATTGCAAAAACCCTCGAAAAAACGCGGAAAGCTCTGAGTTTGATCGCTTCCAAGTCCAATCGCATCAAATCGGACGAGGAGCTGGTAGCCGGAGTAAAAGCTATAGACACCTCTGGGCATACAAAAGGACACATCTCACTGGTAATAAAGTCATTGAAGGAAACCATGATAATTTCAGGTGATACCCTGTACCATCCATATGTTTCTTTTGAGCACCCTGAATGGCATATGGCTGGCGATATGGATCCTGAAAAAGCAGTGGCATCAAGAAAGGCTCTGTTAGACCGTGCAATTGCTGAAGAAGCTCTCCTGCTTGGGTTTCATTTACCATTCCCTGGAATCGGCCGGGTTGCCAGAAATAGCAAAAACTATCGGTGGTTTCCTGAAATCTGGAAGTGGGAAGTCTGATTTCCTTCAGTATCAATGTCGTAACTCTCGGAATTCTGGAATATTTTTCTGGAAAAAAGGGCGTGAATGAAAAGTAGTAAATTTTTTTGCAAAACATGCCTTTTTCCCATTGCCAAAATAATCTGACCGTTGTAGGTCATTAATCCTCTTTTGGAGTTGCCGACAAAAACAATTCAAAAAGAGAGAATAAATCTCATTTACGGGGTAGCTTCTTTGTAGATCTCTATGATATAGGGACACTTCCTAAGCAAGTAACGCAAAGAAAACTGCTTTATGCGGGTGTGGTGGAATTGGTAGACACGCTAGATTTAGGTTCTAGTGCCGCAAGGCGTGGGG
>JBOEGA010000036.1:0-17187 GCA_050633205.1 Methyloligellaceae bacterium
ACCATTAAACTCAGTAAGGATTGGAGAGGTTCTCCAGACACAATCGTTGGTGTAAAAGTCTTTCCGTATGCTTTATAAAACAGTGAAAACCAGTCGTTTTTTTCGGATGGGCTGTGGTTGCATAAATTCCGGGATCACACATTTGGGTGCTAGTGCAGCTTTAATTAAGAAGGCAAATTATATACCTGCATTTGGGTAGCTGATAAAAGCCGCGCTTCCTGATCACCCCTTAACCACAACTCCCGCCAACCGTTCACTGGGGCGATACAAACTAAACATAATCTGCAACAATCCCGCACAAAGCCCCATACCGACACCAAGCCGCCATGCCAGATCATAGGAGCCAAAACTGTCAAACATCCACCCGCCACCAAACGCTCCGACAAAACTTCCGATCTGATGACTCATAAAAGCAATACCCTGAATCATCGCCTGCCACCGCAGCCCGAACATTTCAGCTACGGAACTCGAAACCAGAGGTGAAACTCCCAGCCATAAAAAGCCCATAACCGACGCAAAGAACATCGTGGTAAGCGGTGTCGGCGGCAGTAGAAAATACCAGGCCAGAACAATCGACCGCGTCACATAAATCATGCCAAGAAGCATGGTCTTGTTCCAGCGCCCTCCGGCCCACCCGAAAAACAGACTGCCCAGAATATTAAATCCACCAATAGCCCCAAGCGCACTGGCGCTCAGCATCGGATCCATACCGCATATGGCGAGATAGGAGGGCAGGTGCGTTGTTAGAAACACCAGTTGCATTCCACAGACAAAATAGGCAAGCGCCATCACCACGAAAGAGGGTTCTTTAAATGCAAGACGAAGAGCCGTCAGTGCAGACGTTGTATCCTCACCACCGCTGGGAAGTTTCTGCACAGGAACCTTATCCACGCGCCCGGCAATCCAGGCAGCGGGAATAATCACCAGTGCCAGAACAAAAAAACTGATGACACCCATGCGCCATCCGAATTCAGTCGTCAGCGCTTGCCCCATTGGCGCAGCAACAAGCGCCCCGATTGACCCGGCAGCAGAAACCACACCCAGAACAAAACTCCGTAATCTGTCAGGAACAACCTTTGAGGAAACCGACATGGCAATACTGGCACCGGTGCATGACATGGCCACACCAATAAGCACACCGGCACCGATCATCACATCCCATTCTCCCTGCGCCTGCGAAAGCAGCAAAAGCCCGCTGGTATAAAGCACCCCGCCCACAATCATAATAGCCCGAAAGCCAAACCGGACAGCAAGCGCCCCCGCAATCGGCTGAAACAGCCCCCACAACAGATTCTGCACAGCAATAGCCAGTGTAAAGTCCGACACGCTGATCGCAATATCCTTTGTCAGCGGCTGCATGTACAGCCCAAGGCTCTGCCGTAACCCCATACTCATGCTCAGCATAAGCGCAGCACAGGCGATAATAATTATAGAAGAACGTGAAAGTGATGACATGAAAACAGAACCCCAACTCCGCCTCTACTGGAGCGAGGCTCTGTAGCGTTGCCCTGTTTGAGTGGAATGTCAAGTCCAGAACCATATGTTTACGTTATAGAAAAATAAACCAGAAATAACTTGATTATGCGGAGAATATGCTCTTGTACATCTATCAACGTAAAACATGGCCGGAATTTACCTGGAATAATAAGAGGTTGTCTGCACCTCTTGCAGCCGTTCGTCATCGTCAGGGGCGGTTGATTGGCCGTATGGAGAATATGGGGTTTTCGCTCCGCGGCGAGGCTGTGCTGCAGACGCTGACACAGGATGTACTTCAGTCAAGCGAGATCGAGGGACAGATTCTCAACAGGGAACAGGTGCGATCTTCCATTGCCCGCAGGCTCGGGATGGATGTGCTCGGCCTGGTTCCAGCAGATCGTGATGTGGAAGGCGTCGTAGAGATGATGCTTGATGCCACACAAAACTACACGGAAGCATTATCAGAAGAACGGTTGTTTGGCTGGCACGCCGCTTTGTTTCCAACAGGGCGGAGTGGTATGACACGCATTCGTGTTGGGGCGTGGCGGGATGATGCGGACGGCCCAATGCAGGTTGTGTCCGGGCCAATCGGTTATGAGAAGGTACATTATCAGGCACCGGAAGCCGTTTGCCTTGAGCGGGAAATGCAGGCTTTTCTCAAATGGTTTGAGAGCTCAGATCAGATTGATCCGGTGTTAAAAGCTGCAGTCAGTCATCTATGGTTTGTTACAATCCACCCCTTTGATGATGGCAACGGACGTATCGCCCGTGCAATCGCTGATATGGCATTGGCGCGATCTGAATCCAGCTCCCAGCGATTTTACAGTATGTCGGCCCAGATCAGGCAGGAACGCAGCGCCTATTATGATTTGCTGGAAGCGACACAAAAGGGAAGTCTTGATATTACATCAAGGCTGGAATGGTTCCTAGCCTGCCTTGACCGGGCCATCGAAGGCTCAGAGGCGATATTGGCAAATGTTCTGAAGAAGTCTGATTTCTGGGAGAAGCACAGAGATACGCCCCTGAATGACCGCCAGCGGGATATGCTCAATCGCCTGCTCGAAGGCTTCACCGGCAAACTGACAACCTCAAAATGGGCCAAAATCAAGAAATGCTCCCAGGACACAGCCCTCCGAGATATCACCGACCTCCTCAACCGCCAAATCCTCCAAAAAGAACAAGCCGGAGGACGAAGCACCAGCTATGTTCTGGTAGATGGGGATGCAGGTGAGTGCGGCGAATAACACTCTCATTCACCGCATATTGTGCGGAGAATAGTTTGGGCGACTGGATTGCAATAGAAAAAGAGCCTCGCCCCACACAGCTTGGTGCGTGCTTGTAGCTCGCACCGTAACCGTTCATGGCTAGCCGTGACCACAAAAAGACATTGTCATATTCAATGATACTCTCATGAAAAAAAAGCGCTTTCTTGAACAAATAGATTAGGATTGCAAATCACCATTTTTCGAGGACGTAATGACAAGGGGGGCAGACAAAATGCAAAAAATAAGCAAAACCAGAATATGGAGAATTGAGCCATTACCAGAGAGCCCTTTTGCTCTCTTGCATGGAGCAAAATATTGGCCTCCGGTTTTTAAAGATGAGGATGTCTTAAATCGTGATGAAGCGATGCATATTGAATTTGTACCAAGCTCTCTGGAAGTCGCAGAATTTACGTGGGTCTGGGGCATGAATGTTTGTATTCCATTTCAGATTGCCGAGGAGTTAAAACAATTTTCTGGATGGGAACCTCTGAGTACTTATATGGTAAAAACGAAAGACAAAAGCCGTACCAGACCTACAGTTCCATTTCCATATGATGGTCCGGAGCTAAAAGTGTTGTGGGTTACGCACTGGGTTACAATGAATGAAGTATGGTCTACATTCATGCGAAGACAACCTGAACCTGGATTACCCGACATAGAATTTTATGGTATTGAGGAATGTGAAACTAAATGGGATCCTGATACTGATGAAGTGGAACTAATTCATAAAAAGCGAGAGCCGGGAAAAGGTATATTTGTCGAAAAAGGTGATCTCGGTAACTGTGATTTTTTTCGCATCAGACAATGGCCTGGAGCCATGATGTGCACTGATAGAGTAAGAGATTTCGCTATCAAAAAAGGCTATCGCAATGTGATGTTCCTTGAAGCAGGTGATGTTATAGAAGACGCAGAGTAAAAAGGTGCACATGGAAAATATGCTGCTAGAAGGTTGGTAGTTGATGGCAGGTCTTAAAAAATCTTTCTTGGCAGGTTTAATGTTTTTAATCGCCAGCAATGTAATTGTTATGGCAAATGACGAAGGTAATAATAGCAAATTTTTCGCAAGCTTCGCAGGAGCAAAAAAATTACCTATGAGGCCTGTAGAACCAATCACATATGAAGAAGCACAAAAAGCACTTTCCTACATAGAAGCAACTTATGATGAGGATGGAAGGTTGATCAGGCTTACAAAATTCGTAAATAAAACAATATATTTTGTCCAGTCAACATCATATGATAACGAAGGCAAAATCGCCAGAGTTATTGTGAAAGATGCAGAAGGCAATATTACGGAAGAAAATAAATAGTTGTAAAGTGGACTATATGATAAAAAAGCTCCTAGCCCCTTGCTGATAACACCTGAACCGCCGCGAGTACCCCGTAGGGTGTGTTAGTGCAGCGAAGGGCATAGCCCGAAGCGGAGCGTAACGCACCATCACAGGCACTGGATTTGCCGCTGGTGCATTACGCTTCCCAACACCTACTCTGCCAGCGTATCCTTAACCGCAGCAGCAAGCTGCTTCAGTGAAAACGGCTTCGGTAAAAACGCGAACTTCTCGTCTTCATTAAGGTTCTTGTTAAACGCCTCTTCCGCATAACCGGAAATAAAGATGATCTTCATATCTGGATTGGTTTTGCGCAGCTCATTGAGCAGGGTAGGGCCATCCATTTCGGGCATAACCACGTCAGAGACAACCAGATCAACATGACCGTTATTCTCTTCCATAACTTCCAGCGCTTCAACACCGGAACCGGCTTCAAGAACTGTATAACCTCGCGCTGTCAATGCACGTGCTGCGAAACTGCGAACAGCCTCTTCGTCCTCAACCAGAAGAACACAACCCGATCCCGTAAGATCCTTTGGCTTCTCCGGCTTCTTGACTTTTTCTTCAACCGGAGCATCATCTTCTTCCACCACATGGCGCGGTAGATAAATTCTGAAGACCGTACCTTTGCCTTCTTCACTGTCCGGATAAATATAGCCACCGGTCTGTTTGACAATGCCATAAACAGTCGAAAGGCCAAGCCCGGTGCCCTTGCCAACTTCCTTGGTAGAGAAGAAAGGATCAAAGATTTTCTCAACAATTGAATCCGGAATGCCCGTACCCGTATCGCGAACTTCCAGCAGCACATATTCGCCTGGAATAACATGCGGCAGGTTCAGATTACGGATCTCGCGCTCGTTAATATTGCGCGTACTGATCGTAAGCTGGCCACCCTCAGGCATCGCATCGCGGGCGTTCACACAAAGATTGACAATAACCTGCTGGAACTGGGTCACATCCGCCTGCACAAACCACAGGTCACGGCCATGAATAACCTTCAGATTAACCTTCTCACCAAGCAGGCGTCCCAGCAGAATCGAAAGATCAGAAATAACATCCGTCATTGTTAGAACTTCAGGGCGCAATGTCTGCTGTCTCGAAAATGCCAGAAGCTGACGCACAAGACTCGCCGCACGGTTCGCATTCTGCTTGATATTCATAATATCTTTAAAGGCAGGGTCCGTCGGGCGGTGGTTTGTCAATAACAGATCACTGAAACCGATAATAGCAGTCAGAACATTGTTAAAGTCATGGGCGATGCCGCCAGCCAGTTGACCAACAGCCTGCATTTTCTGGCTCTGGCCAATCTGTACTTCAAGCGCTTTTTGTTCTGTCGTATCAATCGCATAAAGTATTGCTGCTTCATTATCCCCGGCAGCTCTGTCAATCGGGCTCACATAAAGACGGCCATTGCGCTCGCTGTCCATACCAAGCGTAATTTCAACCGGCGTTTTAACAATCTGCCCATCATTGGCTGAAGCCAGATTACGTCCCAGCTCTTCACGGTCTTCCTGTCCAACAAGGTCGAAAATCGAAATTCCCTGAATAACCTGCAATCCGGCACTGGAATTAAACATATGAGAAAACGCACTGTTGGCACTGCCAATACGCCCATGCTCATCCACTGTAGCAATAGCAATCGGTGCCGAATGGAAGAAGCGAGCAAACCGAACCTCTGCCGCACGCACAGTCTCTTCGCTCTCGGAACCCTGCGAACGATTCAGAACAAGTGTACGGATCTGCAAAGACTGGCCTGGCGATCCAATAACCTGATAAAGCAGCCGCACAGGAAGCGTCTTCTCATCAGCACCAACCAGATCAATTTCCAGATCCTGTGTCGTGCTGTTTGGCACAGACGCCGCGCGCATCAGAAGATTACCGCTGTCTCCGGGGAAAATATCGCTGATTGTCAGCTCACCGGAAGTCACATCAGCCAGATCACGTCCCAGCCATTGCGCCAGCGTAACATTCATATAAAAAATACGGCCATTCTCGTCAGCAGAGAAGAAACCACCCGGAGCATGATCCAGATATTCAATCGCTTCCTGAAGCTTGTTATAGGTCTCTTCCTGACGGGCACGTTCATTGGTGATTTCAGCAACGCGCCAGACAGTCTGAACACTGTCCTCTGCACTCAGCATATCATCCGGCAGACGGTTCACCGAAATTCGGAACCAGCGGTTCGCAGAAGGAGCAATACCCTGACTGACAGTCGCAAGCGATGCCGGAACACAGAATTCCTCAACCCACGGCTCGCCTCTCAAGGCAGCACGGGAAAGACGGAACACATTATCAGAAACAGAGTTTATGCCAAGAAACGCCTGCTCAATAGAAGGAGCATCCCCGGTGGGATCAGCATCAAGTAAATGGAAATAGGCCTCATTCGCATATTGAACCCGGCCGTCAGCAGCAGTAATCATCAGACCTTCAGACAGAAAATCCGCATAGGATCTTGTCAGCTCGCCGCGCCCGGCCCGGTCTCCAAAATGAAGAATGCCAACGGCCCCGGCAAACAGGGCAAAAACCCCGACAACAGCCAGCAGGGCCAGCACAATCAGAACCAGCGGTTCAGCCGAGTCCTGTGTCATCAGTGCCAGCGCAACCGCAGCAATAGCCAGAAGAAGCGACAACAGCAACAGCAGCCCCATACCTTTTTCCCGGTCGGAGCGCCCTGATGGGTCGGAGAAGAAACGATAAGATGAATCTAAATTGCTCATAATTCTTAGCTGTAGCCGATTCTATTAACGAAAACCTGTCCAGAAATGCATCTCTTAAGAGAAAAATTGGAACAGTGACAATTACGTATTGCTCATTCTAATAGTAAATATTTAGTTACCAACTGTAACGCATTCGGACAATTTTATTATCTCCGATTTGCTTCGCGGCGCAAACGCATGACATAACCGATAATTTCAGCAACCGCTTTATAATGTTCTTCCGGTATTTCTTCATCAATTTCAACGGTTGCATAGAGAGATCTTGCGAGTGGTGGGTTTTCTACCACAGGTATTTCGTTATCTTTGGCCACTTCCCGTATTTTCAGTGCAATGTTATCCACACCCTTCGCCAGACAGATAGGTGCTGCCATGCCCGGTTCGTATTTTAGCGCAATGGAGTAGTGAGTCGGGTTGGTGATAATCACAGATGCTTCAGGAACACTTGCCAGCATACGTTGTCTGCCACGTTCCATCCTGATCTGACGGATTTTCGCCTTGATGTGCGGATCACCTTCCATCTGCTTGTATTCGTCACGGACTTCCTTAAGTGTCATTTTCTGCTTGTTCCACCAGGTTTGCCTCTGATAGGCAAAATCCAGCCCTGCAAGCACTGTGAAAAGCATAAGCACACCAATCATGATCTGCACTGATATAGTATGTGTGAGCTTCAGCAATGCTGCAGCATCAAGGGCAATAACAGCCTCAACCGCCTCCCGCTGCGGCCAGACGATAACCACAATAACAACCGTCACCAGTACCAGTTTCACAAGACTTTTGAGAAAGTTCATAACCGTCATCATGGAAAACATGCGCTTTAATCCGGCAAGCGGCGAGATTTTCGATAATTTCGGCATGATTTGTTCATTGGTAAAAATCAAACCTGTTTGCAGAATATTGCCAGTCAGTGCTGCCACGACCAATAGTAGAAAAGGAAATGCCAGAATAAGCATAACCTTCATACCTATTGAACTGAAAAGGCGCCATAATCCGCCTCTGTCTACGGGAATATCATGGGCATTAGCAAGAAAACCTCTTAACAGAAGCGTGAGGTCATAGGCCATCTGCTCGGACATCGCGATTATGAAAATTGTCATGGCCAGCATAATAAACCAGGAATTGACTTCCTGACTTTTGGCCACATCCCCCTTCCTCTGCGCATCATCCAGCTTTTTCTGGGAGGGGTCTTCGGTTTTTTCCTGTTCCTCAGGAGCATCTGCCATAAAACTTACTTCCCTCTACTTCAGATAAGGCCTTAATGATTCACCAAAGTAATCCAGATACCAGAGCATCAGAGTACTTAGGAGCATCATAAAAAGGATAAAGCCAAAAAAGATATTTGCGGGCATTGCAACGAAGAAAACCTGAACCTGCGGGATCAGGCGGGACAGAATGCCAACACCAAGATAAAACACCAGACCAAAGACAATAAAAGGAGCAGCCAGTTGCAGTCCGATACGAAATGCATTCGCCAGAGTTCTGATAGCCACCTGAAGAAAATCCTCTGCAGGATAAAGGTTACCCACCGGAAATAATGTATAACTGTCCACAATAGTCTGTAGCAGTATGTGATGAAGGTCAGCCGCAAAAATAAGCGTAACTGAAAGCAGAGACATAAAGTTGGAAACCAGCGTACCCTGAATTCCCTGTGAAGGGTCAACACTCTGCGCAAAAGCAAGTCCGGTCTGTACCGCAATCACCTCGCCTGCAGCATGCAGGCCTGCAATAATAAGGCGAACAGAAAATGCCAGCGCAATCCCTATGATAACTTCATAAATGAGATGAACAAGTAGCATGGAAATTTCTGGCGGCATCGTAGGAAGCTTGCCGGTCAGTGTCGGATACAGAATCAGTGTCAGACCAAGCGCAAAAGTCAGGCGGATACGAATAGGTACAGCGCGGTCACCAATACCCGGTATCACCATAATCATCGTACCGACCCTGGCGAATATCAGAAAAAAAACAAATGCTGTCTGGGGGAGAAAGCCAAAATCAATTGACATACGCTGTACCTGTCAATTCAGCTAACCTCCAATAATTTTTTCAGCAATACGATTCATCAGACCCGCCATTCCTTGCCCCATAAAGGGGAATGTGACACCAATACTGATAAATATTGCAACAATTTTCGGAACAAACACCAGAGTCATTTCCTGAATCTGTGTCAGTGCCTGAAGTAACGCAATGGCAACGCCGACCACAAGGCCGACGATCATGGGGGGAGCCGATACAATAATCAGCGTATATAAGCCATCTCTGGCAACATCAAGTACTTCAGGGCCCGTCATAGGTCATAATTCCTAATTAAATCGGCATGTTAAGGATTTCCTGATAAGCCGAGATGACTCTGTCTCTCACGGTTACCATAGTCTCAACGGCCACTTCGGTTTCAGCAACAGCCGTCACCAGTTCAACAATATCTGCCCGGCCTGCAGCCAGTTCAGAAGCTTTCATCTCGGCCTTTTTTCCCATATCGGCCGTGCTGTTAATCGCATTTGTCACCAAACCACCAAATCCTTCCGGTGTGACTGTATCGTCCTTTTCGCCTCCGGCCCTGAGCTGTCTCGCAACAGCATTATATGCCTGAGCGGCTTGAGTAGCATTCGTAACCATTCCTGTACCCTCTGTGAATAGTTAACAACTGCGGTTACACTCTTACGATCGCAGTATGTCCAGCGTACCCGATAAAATGCGCCGGGCCGCCGAGATTACATTTAGATTTGCTTCGTAGCTGCGCTGTGCTTCACGCATATCTACTGTTTCAATAAGCGGGTTGATGTTGGGAGTTTTGATATACCCCCGCTCATCAGCAGCCGGATGCCCCGGCTCATAACGTTTTTTAAAATCTGTCTGATCTAGCTTTACCCTGTCAGCACGTACAATTGTTGCCTGTAATTGACGATCAAATTCCTGCCTGAAGGTTGGAATTTTCCTGCGGTACGGGTCTTTGTCCTTGCTGTCAGTAGTAGAATTAGCATTCGCCAGATTTTCAGCTATAACTCTCATGCGGCTGGCCTGGGCTCTCAGCCCGGCAGCAGATATCTTCATTGATTGGAACAGATCCATTTGGTTATCCTTTTAAATGGCCAGAGCCCTGACACTTGAATGTTAACGGCCTCGACCAATTGCCGTTCTGATCAGTCCCAGTGATTTATTGTAGAGCGTGCTTGCCATACGAAAATCAAACTGGTTCTGCGTTACTTTCATCATCTCTTCTTCAAGAGTAACCGCGTTGCCTGCCGGACGGACTTCAAATCCTAAACCATCACTGGTTTCATAAGGGCCTGTTCCGGAAGACATCATTGCAGTCTGAAAATGAGTTCTGTGAGTCGTTGCTGTAGAGAAAGACCCACCGGTCTGTGATCTGACCAGTTCTTTGAAGCTTTTCTCTTTCAGCTCGTTAGGCTTGTAATTGGGAGTGTCAGCATTTGCCACATTATCAGCCAGAACCCGTTGACGGGCCTGGTGCCAGCGCATCTTTCCTTTAAGGAAGCTCATCAAATGAAGATCTGAAGTTGCCATAGATTATAGCCAGCCTTTCCTGGATTTGTTCTACGCAAAACAGACTATCGATAGGCAAAGATTGCCGCTCACTCAATTAATAAAAGGTTAACACCATGTTTCTATAGCACACACTTAAATCAAAAATCATGCATTATTCTTGAGTAATCCAAGCTTTTTTGAATTTGTACTATGTAAATACATTGTGTATTTCTATTTTTATTACCCGGTATTATTTGCCTTGTGGGTTTTATAGTTGCCTTTTTCCAAATACTATAAGCATGTTTTGTGCCGTTTATTGTAATGTAGGGATTTATATTGATGGGCCTTCAGGAGTATCTGGGATATCTCGCAGTATTTTTGTTCGTTCTTGCTCTGATCGGTCTGTTCGCCTGGGCACTAAAGCAGTTTGTTTCCAGGGGCAATACATTCTTCGCATCAAAACAGGCACCCAGGCTGCAGGTCATGAGCTCGGCAGGGATTGATACAAGAAGGCGGTTGCTGCTGATCCGCCGCGATAACAAAGAGCATCTGGTGATGATAGGTGGGCCGAACGACCTCGTCATAGAAACAGATATTCAGGTAAAAAAGGCTGAAACCGGTGAGGAACAGGATGGGTGATTTACTGAAACATCTTTATGGACTGTCAGCGCGCCCCGCGCTGGTTACAGTAATCAGCCTTGTCTTTCTGGGCATTTCACCTGCTGTCGCGCAAAATGTAACCATTGGCTTTGGCGAAGGAACAGGGGTAACAGAGCGCGCATTACAGATGATTGCGCTCATCACCATTCTTAGTCTTGCACCATCCATCCTGATCATGGTGACAAGCTTCACAAGAATCGTTGTTGTTCTTTCATTATTAAGAACAGCAATCGGCGTGCAGCAGTCTCCCCCGAATGCTGTCGTGGTTTCTCTGGCCCTGTTTCTCACAAGCTTTATTATGATGCCTGTATTTCAGGAGGCCTATAACAAGGGAGTAGTACCTCTCGTTGAAAAGAAAATTGAGCTCTCGGAAGCGTTCACAAGATCAGCAGAACCATTCAAACTATTTATGTTGCAGCATGTCCGTGAAAAGGATCTGCGCTTGTTTTTCGATCTGGCAAAGGTGGAACATCCTGAAAAACCTGAGAATGTAGAGTTGCGCATATTAATTCCTTCTTTTGTGATATCCGAGTTACGCAGAGCATTTGAGATCGGTTTTTTATTATTTGTCCCCTTTATAATCATTGACCTTGTGGTAGCGTCCGTGCTCATGGCAATGGGTATGATGATGCTTCCCCCGATTATGATTTCACTCCCTTTCAAGCTGATATTTTTCGTATTGGTTGATGGCTGGCATCTGGTTTCAGGGAGTCTGGTGCAAAGTTTTGGATAATGATGAGTTATAAAAAATCAATAGCCCCTGTATTGGCGCTGTTTCTGGGTGTCGCATTACTTCATACAGGAAGCGGATTGCAGAGTGTGTTACTCCCTGTGCGGGCGACTATGGAAAATTTTGCCAGTTTCGAACTGGGAATGCTGGGCGCACTTTATTACATAGGTTTCACTGGCGGATGTTTTCTGTCCTCGGCCTTTATTGCAAGGGTCGGGCATATCCGGGCCTATCTGGCTTTGATTTCTATTGCTTCTGCCATGATCTTATTGCAGGCAATTTTCGTTCATCCGGTAATATGGTGGGGGCTGAGAGCTATATCCGGTTTCAGCTTTGCTGTGCTTTATATCATTATCGAAAGCTGGTTAAATGAAAGATCAACCAACGAAAACCGGGGGGCACTGTTTTCAATATATATGATGATCAACTTCTCGGTTATCATTGCGGGGCAGATGATGCTTGCTCTTGGCGATCCGGCTACCTTTGCCCTTTTTGCGCTTGTCTCAATACTGATATCCCTTGCCGGTGTCCCCGTTGCAATGACAAACTCCCCGTCACCAAAACCGATCCCGTTTGTTAAACCGGACCTTGTTTCACTCTACATAGTCTCCCCTGCAGCCTTTATCGGATGTCTTGGTCATGGCATGGCGACAGGATCATTCTGGTCACTGGGGCCGGTTTTTGCCATGACAGGAAACTTTGATGCCGCAGGAACTGGCCTGTTTATGAGTGCCACCGTCCTTGGCGGAGTTGTTGGGCAATGGCCGCTGGGAAGGCTCTCAGATCGAATAGATCGTAGGTATATCATTGTATTCAATTGCCTGTTGGCAACCATAACCGCTCTCAGTTTCTGTTATGGCCTCTTTGCCTTTCCAATCTATGCTCTCGTAGTTGCCCATGCGAATGATATGTCCGCACCACAAAGCTATGTCGCAACATCAAGCGGGCTGATGCTGTTATTTGGAATTGGTTCGGTCATTGGACCGGTGCTGACTTCCTTGTCAAATGAATATATCGCTGACCGCTCTCTGTTCAGTTTTACTGCCATTGTCTACACCCTTACAGCATGTATGGTTATAGTCAGAATAATTAAGCGCTCACCTGTTGAGGAAGATGAGAAGGTTATCTTCTCGGAAGCACTGATAGCAACGAGAACCTATTCTCCACTTGATGTCATCGAAGAGCCTGAAAGCAGGCATGAATAGGTATTGTGACAGGTAGCTATTGATCAGACAGCTTTAAAAATCTGATCATCGCATAGGTACCTGCAATAGCCACAGGAATACAGGCCAGAAATATCATGGCAGCTACAAAACCGGTGGTGCCTGAATCCGCATCAACCTTCAGTCCGGACATATTGGCGATAATGCCTAAAAATGCTGCCCCTGTAGCATACCCGATCCTCTGCATCGTAGGAATTGCAGAGGCAACACGTTCAGTTTCACCATCAGGGGCGATTGCGGCGGCCTTGCGAATAATAAAAGTCCATGCAAGTCCAAAACCGGAACCCTGCATAAATGCGAAAGCGGCTATAAGGGGAAGCGGTCCGTTTGGAACCGCATAAAACAGTCCAGGCGTACTCAGGGTAATAACAATAGCCCCAGATAAAATCAGTTTCGTATCTCGGTGCTGGGGGGAGTTTGCAAGGCTTATGGAAGTGATCGCCCACCCAATAGCCATACAAGCAAGCACATATCCGGCAGTCAGTGCTGATATCTTATATAGCATTATCATAATCAATGGCCCATAGATTGAGAACGCCACCGTTGCCGCTGACAGCAGTAATACTGCCAGCAGGGCCGCTCCAATCGGATTTGCAAGCGACAGAGGAAATTTTGGAAACAGCCGGTTATCACCTGCTCTGGTATCCAGCCAGAAAAACAGAAAAAGACAGGTAAGCCCGGAGAGCACCAGCAATATCTGGCGTATAGCGGAGTTATCAATCCCGGCCTGAGCAATAAAAATAATGCCGGCACTCAATACAAGAAGGCGGCGAACAGGAACATGTTTGTGTTCTGTATCTGTATTGTCCTGTTTAGGGTCGGTAATAACAGTAAATATCCAGACTGCCAGCATCAGGCCTTGTAGTCCAAAAAACAGAAACCCCATTCGCCATGCATCATATTGAGCAAACAGTCCCCCGATCAGCGGTCCCGTACAGGCAGCAATCCCCCATAAAGCATTCAGCGCTCCAAATACCAGCGCAGACAGTCTTGGAGGAAAAAACAGGGTAACCGAAATATAGGACATGGCAATAAGAGCCCCGCCACCAAGCCCTTGTAACAGCCTGCCCAGAAGCACCACACGAATATCAGGAGCAATAGCACTGGCAAGACATCCAAGACTGAAGACAATAGCAGCAATACTCATAGGGCGCCGAAGACCGAAGCGAAGAGATAAGAGTGCCCCGAGAGCCCCTGAAATAATGGAACCGATTTCGTATAACGCCAGAGACCAGGCGAGGTACTTCTCTCCACCAATATCCTTAATGATAGAGGGCATAAGAGTACCTACGATAAATTCATCAGATGCGTGAAGCCATATCCCCAGGCATACAAGCGCAACAGGGGCCAGATAAACCGGAGCTGTAAGCTCTTTCCATGATGGTGATGTATCTGCTGTTTTTTTCATTTTGTCCCCGCCATTAATGCCCGGGCAGGGTATAGCTTTTTGATGGTTATGCAATAGAAGCAGAGGTAAAGTTTATTTGCATATCGGTTAAAAATAAAAAGGGAGCACTATGGCTCCCCTTAAGTCGTTCTCCCAAGATCACGCATTTACTGCGTTGTTCTGTTTATTGTAAACTCGCCAAGTTCAATGCGTTTTGCAAGACCATTAGTCATTTTTGAGACAGTCTCTTCACCAAAAGCACTTACCAGATCGCAAAGAGCGGCATAAATTGCAGCATTGGCAAGATGTTCAGGCTCAATACCATCATGTACACCTTCTTCCCATGCTTCCAGAATATAGCGCAAAGCAGCTTGTGCTGGACTTTCATCCTCCAGCAGGTCTTCCGGAATATCCAGAAGCGCAGCCTGTTTTTTATAGTCCTGATAGGACATGATTATTATCCCAACCCCCTGCAGTAGATAGAATTTTTATTTTTTGCTCGTTCGAACCGGATCATGTCTAGCACGAATTATTTTGTCCGCAGCCGAAAAGCAAATTAACGGTAAATATAAAGTTTATAATATAGCTAATCAGTTATTGGTTTTCACGATAGCGGCAGCAATTGCTGCACCTTCTTTCATGGATCGTGACACAGCCAGCCTCGCGGAGCGCGTACAACTGCGATATGTACGCCTGTAGCCGCGATATCCCTTGTTAAAGCTGTTAACCAGTTTAACACGCCTAACTGCAGATGTGCCTTCAGCCTTAACAAGGCCCGACATCTGATCCCGCCACTTCTGACCATCATTGGCACCACAAAGCTCGCGAAGGTAATGAATTGAGCCTAAAAGCTCCGCCAGACGCAACAGTTGCACATCATAAGGCTTGTCATGGCGGTTTTTCACGGCACCTGGCTGTGTCTGCTTTGATTGGGCAGATGCTGAAAAATCCGATATTACGGAAATAACTCCGCTAAAGGCCAAAAAGGCTATCATTATATATGCTGAAAACTTGATATTCATATCGCGAAAGCACTGTCCTGCAGTTTCTGATTTTCATCACTGTTAACACATATAATAAAGCCTGCTCAAGTAATCTTAAGCAGGCTGACAGAGATGTCTCATATGCTCTGACCATAAATTATTTATTCTGCTATTTGGCAATAATTTTTATGCCCTTATGGAAGCTGTGCACGACAAAGGCAAAGGTAACGTCATAGGTAATGTCTTTTGCTTTGCCCTCCACCACTTCTTGTACAATCACATTACCAACATCCCTGCCTTTTCCTATTTCAGAACTGTCCAGTGCAGAATTTTGCCCTTCCTGCCAGCTTACAGTGATATTGCCGATATTCAGACTTTTTCTGGCTCGCAGATGGGGAAGGGCAATGGCTACAGGTTTGTTTTCTGATTTGAAGACAACCACTCTGGCCATGGGATCGATTCCTTCCGGCAGGTCTCCATTGAAAAACGGGTAAGGACGATTGCGGCTGTCATAACGAATATAGGGGTTGTTGCCATATTGACGAGCTTTGGGATCATTTGGCACCAGAACCTGACCATCAGGAAATCTTTTCCTGAATAGTCCAAAGCCCTCAACCCTGACCGGGATGCTCTGGAGTTCAGTGCCAAGATAAGCCCCGACAATGGCTTCTCCGGTAAATTGTTGCCACCAGCTTTCAGTCTGCCTGTCATACATGACCAGATCCGAGTTTCGTAGTTTGCCTGTCGTGCCGAAATCGAGAATTTTTTCTCCCACCCTGCGTTTGAATACAATCGCTGAGTTACACAATGGGCAGTATGTAACTGTGATGGGTTCTCCCCCAAGCTCATCATTGACTATCTCATGCCACATCAATATGCGTAACGGATATGCACGTGCCTGTCCGTTAATTGAAACACTGATAACCGGTTCATGGATACCAATATTTTTGACATAGGTGAGCGAAACAAATTTAGGTTTGTCAATTGCAGGAATTCCATCTTTCGAAGGACCACCGGACAGAATTTCATTAAATTCTATTTTGGTTTTACTGAAATCTGTTTTCCATCCTTCTGAACGCCACAGGTCAGGGGTCGCGCTGGCTACAGGAATGTAAAAAGAGAAAAAGACCAGTAGAACTGGCGCGAATAGGTTAGTCTGTATCTTTCTGTGCATATTAACTCCTGACTGAAATCGTCAAAGCAAATAGTCTGGATACGCACATTATGCATCATGATTACTTTTTAATATATTGCTCTTGGCATCAACAGTCTTGAACTGTTTGTGAATAAACAATGCCAGCCCATTAGAGCGGGGTATGAAGGGCAATTGCCCCGGCAATGATATCAGTCAGCCCTTCAGTTGTCTTAAAGGCCTTTATTTCAGCCGGAAAAACCCATATTGCCTCCGCTGCATCGCTTGCAGCAACAGGGTCTCCCGATACCCAGTCTCCGAAAAACACAGAAATCTCATAAGAAGTATCAGCATTGGGATGAACCATGATTTTGTCAACGAGCCCCAGAATACTGATCTCGATACCGGTTTCTTCCAGCACCTCCCTTATGGCTGTTTCTCGGGGATACTCTTCTTCCATCACATGACCGCCCGGCAGACTCCAGAGCCCGACAAAAGCACCAGCCGCCCGCTGTATTAAAAGCACCTGTCCGTCTTTAAACACGGCAGCACTCGCTCCATACCTGATATTTGTGGGTTTCATTAAGAGAAAATATCAAAATCAAAAAGCAGTATCAATCAAACATCGCATCAATATCATCCTGAGAAGAAGTCTGGTGCTCTTCGATAACATCTTCAGCGCAGATCCCGGCAATAAGCTCTTTATCACCATTTACAATGCTGGCCGCATGTTCAACCAGTTGCCTCATTTGTGGAACGGCATCATCACAAAGTTGCTGGATCTGGTCAAAACGTTCATGATCAAGGGC
>JBOEGA010000037.1:0-25024 GCA_050633205.1 Methyloligellaceae bacterium
GCGATCCCTGAAAATATGCTTGAAGCGACTCTGTTTGGGCATGAAAAAGGTGCATTTACCGGAGCGACAGAAAAGCGCAAGGGAAAATTTGAAGAGGCTAATGGCGGTACTCTTTTCCTTGACGAAATTGGTGAGCTTCCTCTGGAAGCGCAGGTTAAGCTGCTTCGTGCTTTGCAGGAAAATGAAGTTGACCCTGTCGGGTCTACCAAATCCATTAAAGTTGATTTTCGCCTTATCTCGGCAACAAACAGAGATATGATCGCCCATGTAAAGGACGGCAAGTTCAGGGAAGATCTTTATTATCGTATGAACGTGTTTCCTATCTGGATTCCCCCTCTTCGTGAGCGGAAAGAAGATATTCCGCAGCTTGTAGAAACATTCGCAGCCCGTTTTGCTGCTGAAGAAGGCAAGTCCATTGATAATATCAATGAAGATGCACATCGTTTGCTTCAGACATATTCATGGCCGGGGAATGTGAGGCAGCTTGAGAATGTTGTATTTCGCGCTGTGGTTCTTGCTGACAGTCCAGTCCTCAGTGTTAAGGAATTCCCGCAGATTGCAGCTCATGTAGAAGGGTTTGAAGCTGAAATTCCTGCTGAACCTGCCAAAGTTGAAGTGCAATCAGGTAATAACGGTCCTGCCATGGTTGGTGGAGATATTGCTGTGACGACGCAACAGGAACTTCCAGGCGGAACTCTTGATGGAGAGCATCATGCGCTGGGAATACCTGCCCTAACTGAAAAAGGAGAGGTCCGCCCATTGGAAGCAGTTGAAGCGGACATGATTCGTCTTGCTATGAACCGTTATCGTGGACATATGACCGAGATTGCCAAGCGTTTAGGCATTGGCCGTTCAACATTATACCGCAAAATGCGTGAATTTGGATTAGAATCCCGGGCTAATTGAAATTTTTGCGATGAATACCCATACAATTGTTATTCGCTAATGATTCGTAAACTTTCTTTGCGAATATTGCGATAAGGGAATTGTGAATTGCAGAGCTGATATTTTTGAGTGTATAGTATTCTCAAAATGCTCAGTTAGGGCGAATATGGAAGGGGTGTCATGTTGCGTGTAACCAGGATTGCTTTAATTTCTGCAGCTATAGGAGTATTGGGAGTTTCAGGTGCTGGAGCCGTAGAACCTGACGCGCCTCAAAAACTTATATCACGTATGGATGCTGTGGGTATTAAAATCCACGAAGCATTGGCTGCGAAATTCAAGCCCAGAAAAAGAAAAAAGAAGAATGATCAGGGGACGCTGGTTGAATTTTATGCCGGACGTGATGATAAGCCTGTCTGGATTACAGAAAAAGGGCTTAATGAACGCGCTCTGAAGGCCATTGCTGAAATCAAGCAGGCCGGTAAATATGAACTTGACCCCAATGTTTTTGATGTTCCTACCCAGGAAGAACTTTCTGCTGGTGGGGAGATGTCTTCAAGTACACTTGCAAAAGCTGAACTGAAGATGAGCTATGCCATTCTGAAATATGCTAAATATGCAGGTGGTGGAAGGATCAATGTAAGCAGCCTAAGTAAATATCTGGACAGACATCCGCAGATACCTGACCCGGTTAAGCTGATGACTGAGCTTTCAGAAAGTGATGATCCTGGTAAAGAGCTGGCAGCTCTGCACCCAACACACCCGCAGTTCAAGTTATTGCTAGCTGCATTGAAAAGATCCCGTACTGCAGTTCCAGAGAAAGTCATTGAAATTCCTGAAGGGCCAACATTACGTGTCGGCGACAGGCACGAGCAAGTTGTTCTGCTTCGTGAGCGCCTGAAGGCGAAACTGCCTGAAGCCAATGATGACGGTGATGTGGATCCACTGGTCTTTGATGAAGGGCTTGAGGATGCTGTTAAAGAATTCCAGACTTCCAAAGGGTTGCAGGACGATGGAATTGTCGGATCCGGTACACGAAGAGTTCTGAACATTAAGCCAGCAGACAAGACAAAGACTCTTCTGGTTAATGTTGAGCGCTGGCGCTGGATGCCAAGAGACCTGGGCCGGATGAATATTCAGGTGAATATTCCCGAGTTTAAATTCCGCGTGAAAGTTAACGGCAAGATCATACATGAAGAACGTAATATTATCGGTAAGCTGACAAACCAAACACCTGTATTCAGTGATGTTATGGAGACGGTTGTTCTGAATCCTTACTGGTATCCTACGCAGAATATTATTCGTAACGAGATTTTGCCTGGTGCACGCAAAAGTGGCCGCTTTGTTTCCAAAAACGGTTTTGAAGTGCTATCGACAAGCGGTACACCCATTGATCCTGAGAGTGTGAACTGGTATGCGGCTGGCCCAAGAGACTTCAGCTTCCGTCAGCCTCCGGGTGCGAGTAATGCCCTTGGGGAAGTAAAGTTCCTGTTCCCTAACAAACATGCCGTTTATCTTCATGATACGCCTGCCAAGAATTTGTTTAATTCTCCTGTCAGAGCGTTTTCACATGGTTGTATGCGAATCAGAAATCCTCGCAGACTGGCAGAGATTATCCTTGGTAATGAGGGGTGGAGCCGTGCATCCGTCCATGACAGAATTAACCAAAGAGATAATCAGCATTATTCGCTAAAAAACAAATTCCCGGTTCATATTACCTATTTCACAGCCTGGGCTAACCCGGATGGAAGTATGAATTATTATTCGGATATCTACAAGCATGACCAGAAGATTTATGCTGCTCTGCATGGACTTCCGGTTCCACGAGATCCGATTGATCCAGTGGCTGTAAGAGCCCGAGAACTAGAGAGAAACCTTCCAACAGGTGAAGAGCCTCTAATAAGAGAGCGTTCCCGTGGCGGGTTATTTGATAACCTGTTTAACCTGAACTAGTCAGATTAAATAAGTTAATACTTTCGTAGACTTAGTTAATTAGCCCGTTAATGTGACACTGTTGCTTTAGCGGGCTAATTTTTTGCTTTTTACCGCCACGATTTGTACTCATTCAACGTTTATCTGTTTTTTAACTAATTTAGAGGGAAGATAGTCAGTTATTGCTGGTTTGCAACTATTGTTGTGGTATCTGAGGTGTGGTGATAATCTGGCGATATGCGTTTGTTAATGGGGCTCGTATATATGCATCAAAGATGTAGAATCGTGAAGCAACATAGCCTGTCTGCCATGGTGTGTGCCTGTATAGCCATCCTGGTCTTTCTGGCCAGTGTGACTGCATCTGGCAGAGCTGATGCCAGCTCACGTACTATTTCCATCTATAACATCCATACGAAGGTTACGCTTAAGGTAAAGTATAAGGAGAACGGGAAATATATTCCTGAAGCTCTGAAGAAAATTAACTTTGTTATGGGGGACTGGCGGCGCAAGGAAAGCACCAAAATGGACCCTAAGCTGATTGACCTGATGTGGGAGGTCCATACTGAACTGGGGTCCAAGCGGCCTATTTACCTTATTTCCGGCTATCGTTCTCTGAAAACCAATAATCTTCTTCGTAAGACCAGGGGCGGGCAGGCCAAAAAGTCCCGTCATATTCTGGGTAAAGCTGCGGATGTCCATTTTCCTGACATTTCTGTTCGTGATCTGAGAAATTCTGCAATGATCAAGCAGGTTGGAGGTGTAGGGTATTATCCGACATCTGCTATCCCGTTTGTTCACCTTGATACCGGTCGTGTCAGACACTGGCCGCGTATGGGACGGCATGAGCTAGCTGCTCTGTTTCCCAGAGACCGCACATACCATATTCCAAGAGATGGAAAACGTATCAGAAGGGGCGATTACAAGATTGCGATGGTTAAGCTGAACAGCAGCAGCAGGAATGCGGCGCAACTGGCACTGGCACGAGCAAAGAAGCGCCTGAGCGGTGGAGGTGTTCGTGTGGCTGGTCTGGGTGGCATACCTAAGGGGTTAAGCCTCAAGGGCAAGCCGGCCAAAGGATTGCTTTCATCCTGGAATAAAAAGAAAAATGACGTGAAGCAGAAGCCTAAAGATGAGCTGGATCGCAAGGGGCTGTTGCGACTGGCTTCTTTAAATCCTGGTAAAGATTCGGAGATTGCTGCCAACAGCAAGGGAGCAGCCACTCCAATTGATGGCGGTAACAGACCTGTACAGCAGGGCAGATGGGTTTCTGCGCCTGAGTATGATGATGAACATGATGATGAGCTGAGTTATTCTCCATTCCCTGTGTTGCCTTTGATGAGTGATACTTCTGTGAGTTATGACACCAAGATTATTAAAATGGTGGCACCAGCCCATGATAAGGTCGAGTATCTTATGGGAGAGCCTACCAGAATGATCCCCCTACGCTTCCGTCCGGGGTTGCAGTATTCACAAATGCTGTGGGCCAGTGATTTTCAAGGCAAGGCAGTCAAGAATATCATGGAAAATCGAAGTGCTCCAAAAGGTGTTCCTCAATATCCGAAGCACCATCTTGATGCTTTAGAGGCACGAAACAAAGCGAGCAAGCCGGTTTACGCACGTAACTGATATGGCTGATCGATAATCGATAAATATGTTTTTTTGAAAAATTTTGAGAGAAGAGAAACGGTATGCCCGAGAACAGGCATACCGTATGAATTGTCTTATTTAAATTCGCGAATATCTACGAATTTTCCAGCAATTGCAGCTGCGGCAGCCATTGCAGGTGAGAGCAGGTGAGTTCTGCCCTGACGGCCCTGACGGCCTTCAAAGTTTCTGTTGGATGTTGATGCACAGCGTTCCTGCGGAGACAGCTTGTCGGCATTCATAGCCAGACACATTGAACAGCCAGGCTCTCTCCATTCGAAGCCAGCTTCGATAAAGATTTTGTCCAGTCCTTCTGCTTCGGCCTGTTCCTTTACAAGGCCTGAGCCTGGAACAATCATGGCATTTACAGTCGGAGCAACCTTTTTACCCTCGATAACTTTTGCTGCTGCACGGAAGTCTTCGATGCGGCCGTTGGTACATGAGCCAATGAATACGCGGTCAATTGAGATGTCAGTCATCTTCTGCCCTGGCTTCAGACCCATATAGTCCAATGCACGAAGCATTGCCGCTTTTTTATTTGGATCATCAACAGCCTCCGGATCAGGAACATTGCCGGTAATTGATACAACATTCTCAGGGCTTGTACCCCAGGTTACAATAGGGGGAAGCTCGGCTGCATTGATATTGATAACCTTGTCAAAATGTGCGCCTTCGTCTGTGTGGAGGGTTCTCCAATAGGCTTCAGCGGCTTCCCATGCAGCGCCTTTTGGTGCGCGTGGGCGACCTTTGAAATATTCGTATGTTTTCTCGTCAGGAGCGATCAGACCAGCACGGGCACCGCCTTCGATTGTCATGTTACAGACAGTCATACGGCCTTCCATTGAAAGATCACGGATTGCTTCGCCTGCGAACTCGATAACATGGCCAGTACCGCCCGCTGTACCGATTTCACCAATGATAGCGAGGATAAGGTCTTTTGCGGTAACGCCTTCAGGGAGTTTGCCGTCTACCTGGACAAGCATGTTTTTTGCTTTTTTCTGGATCAGGGTCTGAGTGGCCAGTACGTGTTCAACCTCTGAGGTACCGATACCATGGGCCAGAGCGCCGAATGCGCCATGAGTTGAGGTATGGCTGTCACCACATACGATGGTTGTTCCAGGCAATGTAAAGCCCTGCTCAGGGCCGATAATGTGTACAACACCCTGACGGATATCCAGCTCATTGAAATATTCAATCCCGAATTCACCAGCGTTTTTATTCAGAGTTTCCACCTGGAGTGCCGAGTCCGGGTCATCAATGCCCCTGGATCTGTCTGTTGTCGGGACGTTGTGGTCCACAACTGCAAGAGTTTTTTCCGGGGAACGAACCTTCCGGTCTGTCATGCGCAGCCCTTCAAAGGCCTGAGGGCTGGTTACTTCATGAACAAGGTGTCTGTCGATGTATAGAAGACAAGTGCCGTCGTCCTGTTCATCGACCAGGTGATCATTCCAGATTTTATCGTAAAGTGTTTTTGGATTGTTTGTGGACATATACCCAATACCTGATTTCATAACATCCCGACATCCCGGTTTTTTATCCGATAATAGTTTTAGCAGCTTACCTATTGATTTTGTTAGGTTTTATGTGTCTTTGGCTCTAAGGTGAATATAGAGGCAAATACGATAAAATCTAATAAAACCAATCGGTTAAGCTACAATCCTGGAGTATCGCAGATAGTCCGGGCGGGATTGTTGGAAGATTGTGCTGCACCTATATTATTTATGACACAGCTTTGTTCGAGACAAGCTATGAATAAATATGCCCAGTTTGTCAAGAAATGTGCATTTTTTGTGGTGAGGATTACGTAAAATAACAAAAAAGTGTAGCAGAAAGGTATTTTTCAACAGGCTGTGTCCTATATGTTCTAGCCAGTAAAGGACACTTTTTGTTAATTAATAATGAGTAGTTAGATTGTTTGAACTGGATTTTCCAAAATTCAGGTAATAGGGACAAATATTATTATGAACACCTTGGGACAGGGTCTTGGTAGAAGACTTGCAACTTTGATTGCCTCGGGCATTACAGTATTCGCTGTCGGTGTTCTTCCTGCAGTTGCGGGTGGCGACACTTACAAGCCCGAACAGAAATCGACAAGAGTTAAAATTGGTGGCGCTGCATTGGTTGCGCCGAAATATGAAGGCTCTAATGACTACGAAGTTATTGGATTTCCGACTGTAAGCCTTGGAACCGTTGGTGGCCGCCTGACAGTTGATGGCGCTGACTCGGTTAAATATGCGCTTCATAAAAAAGATGGTTTTGAATTTGGTCCGCTTGTTGGATACAGATTTGGCCGTGACGAAGATGATGGCGAGCTATTAACCGGCCTTGGTGATGTGGATGGCGGTCTGGTTGTTGGTGCTTATGCCAAATACTGGATTGGTTCAGCTTATCTTAGCGCATCTTATCATCAGCAGGTCACTGGCGATGATACTGGTTATGAGATTAAACTGAAAGCTGGTGCAGAGCGTGAACTTTCTGATCGTGTAAAAGTCGATGCGAGCGTTGGTGCTACTTACTCAAGCGATGAGTATATGGATTCGTTCTTCAGTGTTCCTAGTGGTGGTGGTACAACCGCCGGTGCGTATGATGCTGATGCCGGATTTAAATCTATTCATGCCAACCTTGGTATGACGATTGTACTTAGTGATCGCTGGGAAGCAAAGGTTTCCGGTCAGTATACACGCCTTCTGGACGAGGCTGGTGACAGTACGGTTGTTGAGAGCAAAGATCAGTTTATGGGGCTTGTAGGGCTATCTTACAGCTTTGACTGGCCTGGGCGCAGCAAATAGACGGAAGTCGCGTTCTTCAATAAAGATTTTAAATCGCCCGGTTATGGTTTTAACCGGGCGATTTTTTTATTTGATTGTCAGGCTGATTGTCGTTTGCAAAGGTTTTAGTCTTAAATTTTTGTAGAGAAACACTTCGACAGGAAATTTACCTTTGATGCTTTCCGGGGGAGTAAGCTTTAAATCTTTCAAGTCTTTTTTCCTGAAAATCCAGAGACCACGTCTCTTTACCCCTTTATTAAAAGTTATGTTTTCGGGCAGGTTACGGAAAACAAGTACCATGCTATTGTTTTGCAGGGGGCCTGGAATATGAAGTTTTACCGGGACAGGTTTGCCTGCAGTAGCTGTAATGTCCTGAACTGAAAATGCTTTAGTAACCGTGCCCGGCGCTTTGCTTTTGGCAATATTAGACGGGGGTATGGTAACGTTTACAGTGCGTTTTTCAGGGAGGCTTACTATGTCTTTCTTTAAAGAGAGAGCAATTTTGAATTTGCCTTTAAATTTTTCAGGTACGATGAGTTGAAGATCTTTTAATTCGGATACATCCAGGTGCCAGATATTTCCCTGTCTGTAACCTTTACTGAGCTGTAGCTCATTAGGAATGCCCTGCAAGATTAAGGGAGTGCGCCACTTTAAATTGCTTCCTGATACAGAGATATAAAGTGGAATTGAGCCGCCGGGTTTTCCTTTCAGGTCAAATACGACGAATTCGTGGATGATGGGTTTTATCCCTGAAAGAAACAGTCCCTCACTAAGCCTGCCTTCTCTATCCCATTTGAACCAGTGTGAGTCCTGAAAGGTGATCCCACCTCTCTGGGCGTTTGCAGCTCCTGTTAATGTAATTAAAGATGCTCCGCAGCATATAACAAGTTTTTTCCAGTTCTCATGAACCATTATTGACCCCAATTTCACCATATATCAAGAGTAAATAAACTGATTTATATGGTGATTTAATGTTTTTGTATTTTTATTAATTGTCGTATTGCAGGATTTAAGCTTGTCCTTGCTGTGATCCTGCATCCCTTAGTTTTTAATATTTTCCGGGAGTTTACCGAGTGGTTCAGATAAAGCAACGGCTTTTTCCTGATTTGGTTTTAACCTGGGTTAATGCCAGTTTGATCGGATTACCCTAATCAGTATTACCAGGTTCAGGGCCTATGATTTCCATCTTTTCAACTGGACAAGCGTACCCGGATATTGAAGGAAAATTGATGCCGCAGGTAGCATATCCCTGTCCAATCTGAATAGATGACATTCACAAGTTCTGAGCCTTTAAGTTAACTCACCTGCTTTGAGGACTGGATTGGTAATATGAACAAGCATGTATTGAGACTAATACTGGGAGGCCTGATTATGGTATCAACAACACTGCCTTTACAGGCAAAAGACCTGACTATCCGTATTGTGGGCATAGATACTAAACGTCCCGGTGATATTATGGTTATGCTATATGGAAAGGATGGTTATCCAAAAGACCATGGCAAAGCCGTTGCAACACAGAATAAAAAGGCGAGTGCGAAAGAGCTGGACTTTAAATTCAAGGTCTCACTGAACGAATTTGCAGTTAAGGTTCTGCATGATGAAACCATGGATGGCAAAGTTGCCAAAAACTGGACAGGAATTCTTCCTGCAGAAGGGCTGGGCTTTTCAAACGGTGCGAGAATACGCTTTGGGCCTCCTTCTTTTAAGCGATCAAAACTTGATAGCAGTAAGGTTGGAAACGGAATTACAATCAAGATGGTATATCCGTAAGGTGGCTGGAGTGAACCTATTTATAAAGGGTCCAATAACAGGGATCTCTCATGAGTTGATTCTGTTTGTGTTTGTTGTTGGCCGGCGAACAGATCTGCGCAAAAAGTAAAATAATTTCCGATTGTGCAGCTCCTCTCTATTACCTTCAAAAGTTTTGATATCTCCCCACTGAACTGAAGGTAGTGGGGAGGAGTGGAGGCTTGTATCTGTCAGTGTTTATGCCCTATTGAGTGATATTTGTTTAAATCTGGGCCATACCACCATCAACAGCCATATCAATTCCATTGATGTAAGAGGCTGCATCTGAAGCCAGAAATGCTACGGCTTTTGCTATTTCCTCAGGTTGCGCAAATCTTTCCAGAGGGATAGATGCAGTCATTTGCTGCTTAACCTGTTCGAGTATTTGAGCTCTTTCCAAAGGCAGCCCTTCGGTGCTGAAGATTGGAGTTTCGGTAGGACCGGGGCTGATCGAGTTAACTCTGATCTTTCGTTCTTTCAATTCATTAGCCCATGTTCTTGCGAAACTTCTGACGGCAGCTTTCGTAGCATTATAGACACTGAAGTTCGCAATTCCCTTACTGTTGGCATTTGAGGACATTAAAATAATCGTGCTGCCATTCCGAAGTAATGACAGTGACTTTTGAACAGTAAAGAAAACGCCCTTTACATTCACATTGAAATGCTGATTGAAGTGGTCTTCAGTTGCAGCCGAAACAGGAGCCATCTTTCCAATACCTGCATTTGCGAAAACAATATCCAGATGTCCGGCCTTTTCTTTGATTATTTCAAACAGACGATCCAGATCTGTGAGATCAGATACATCTCCCTGTACAGGAAACAGGTTTGGCCCTATTTTTTCTGCTGCTTCATCAAGCTCAGCCTGCCGTCTGCCAGTGATAAAAACGACTGCTCCACCTTTTACCAGCTCCTGAGCTGTAGACAGTCCAATACCCGCATTCCCCCCTGTAATAAGGGCAACTTTATCTTTAAAAATCATAACTTGTCCCGATATTATTATTTGCATTATCTGCGACGCTATCCAGTATCTCCGGGTAGTTCAATAAACGAAAAAGTGAATGTTATTTAAAGTTGTATGGGGAGTTACTGCGAATAAAATCCAGAGCTGGAGCGCAGCAACAGGTTTCCTCTATACTGATATTCGAGATAGCAGGAGGGGCAAGGATGAGTTCGTGGCTGTTATTTCAAGGAACGGATTAAAACTATTCAAGCATTCCCAGAGCAGAAAGATAGGTTTCCAGAATGGCTTCCTGCTCCAGACGTTCGTGGTCGTCCTGTTTGCGGATGCGGATAATCTGGCGAATGGCTTTTACGTCAAAACCGTTGCCTTTTGCTTCAGCAAAGATTTCCTTGATATCCCCAGCCAGCGCAGCTTTTTCTTCTTCGAGGCGTTCAACACGCTCTATGATAGATTTCAGCTGGTTTCTTGTACTGGCATTAACATTCGTTTCTGATATTTCCGATGTTTCCGACATGGGCTGCTCACTCGTAATCTCTCAAACATTTTCTGCACCATAGTCAGCGCGCTCCATAGTTTCAAGCGCGCTTTATACGGTTTTCCAAAGGCTTATACAGGAAATTACGCAGGAGCACCCCCTTAAAAGGCTGCAGCCTGCTCTAATGGCGTTTTTAAACGCGATGAGAAGTCCTGATCGTCGATTATCAGCATTTCAGGTTTCAGGGGCTTACCGGCACGTGATCGCTCTGCTGCTGGTAGTTTCTCCTGGTTTGGCCATAAACCTGTTCCAAGTGTTTCTGTGAAGCTTTCCGGCAGGCGGTGAAACTTCATTTTATGCTGTGTTTTCTTATAATCATAATCAAGAGAATGATGTTCAAAGCGTACTCCGAATTCAGGGTCGGGAAGCACCAGACTGTACCAGACACGATGTGTACCGTCATTGGCCGGGAGGCCCAGACCACCGGAGTTATGCCAGATTTTATCGCCAAAACGACGGGTAAACGGTATTCCACTATGGCCGGAAATGATGACATCAGCATCGGCATGTTCAAACTCCGCTTTAAATACCTCTGTAGAGGCTGAAGCAAAGATAAACTGGTTTATTGAGCTGACGGATCCGTGAACGACCCTGATAGTTCGTCCCTCACAGCGGAACGTGAGCTGATGAGGCAGTCTTGCGATATAATGCCGATGTTCATCGAGCAATGTTTTATCCAGAAACTTGTACCATTGTGCAGACAATACTGCATCAGAGCCGGCATCTTCACCTTCATGGCATTCGCAGTCTTTTGCATTTCGTATCAGACTATTTTCGACATTGCCCTGAATAGCCTGAATATTACATCCCACCATCAACTCTATTGTTGCCAGCGGGTCTGCGCAACACGCGATTATATCTCCCGTGTGTATTATGTTTTCTGCTGGTATTCTGAGATTATCAGCTCGTTCGATAAGAGCCTGAAATGCCTCCAGATTACCATATACTCCTCCACATATCATAAGTGGAGCGCTTAGTTCGTTTAGATCCTTAACACACCAGGATGCGGCATGATGTGTGTTTGGCATGATCATTAATATACTCCTCTTTCGCCACACTGCGACTTCCAAAAGCCCGCAGCCCAGAGAAAATACCCAGACTTCACAAGTCCTTAGACAGACCATTTACAGATGTTATTATTTTACCGAAACCGGCTTTCAAGTTCAGAGTGCAAACCTCGAAGATCTTTTGCGCCCTGTTCCCTCTATTGTTGGAAATGCTGTATAGCATATCTTCAAAAAAAACACAGTTAAAAACTTTCTTACCGAGACTAGTTCTCTAGTCTTACCTATTCTGTACTGCCATTATTCAGTCATGAATATGCCTTTAACTGCGCATCTCTATTGGTATTCAAGGGTCTATACTCAAATCATGACATGAAGTTGGCCGTGATTAAAAAATATATTTTAAATAATCGGGTTTCCCTTGAATACCTAAGGAATACTAGTATACCAACACAACAGGCGATGATTAACTTTGAGGAGGGATTTATGTCACTGAAAATTGGCGATACCGCACCGGATTTTGAAGCAACGACAACTCAGGGGACAATCAAGTTTCATGAATGGATAGGAGACTCATGGGCGATAATATTTTCCCACCCGAAAGACTTTACGCCAGTCTGTACAACAGAACTTGGTTACATGGCTCGCCTGAAGCCAGATTTTGACAAGCGTAACTGTAAAATTATCGGGCTTAGCGTTGACCCGGTTGACAATCATGCCGAGTGGGCAAAAGACATCGAGGAAACTCAGGGGCATGCAGTTAATTACCCCATGATCGGTGATAGCGATCTGGCTGTAGCCAAGGCTTACGGCATGTTACCGGCAGGTGCTGGTGAAACGTCGGAAGGCCGTACTGCGGTTGATAATCAGACGGTCCGTAATGTGTTTATTATTGCTCCAGACAAGTCTATCAAACTTATCATCAGTTACCCGATGAGTACTGGCCGGAACTTTGATGAAGTCCTTCGTGTCCTTGACTCTTTACAGCTTACAGCAAAGCACAAGGTTGCAACTCCGGTGAACTGGAAGAACGGTGAAGATGTTATTATCGTGCCGGCTGTTTCGGACGATGATGCGAAGCAGAAATACCCTGATGGATGGAAGGCTCCAAAGCCTTATCTCCGTATTGTGCCTCAGCCTAAAGACTAATAGGATAAAATGTGGAAATCTCTCCGGGTGCGGAGGGATTTTCCAATAAAGTGATTGTTAGAACTCCCCGATTATGAACACCCCCTGGAAAGCTCACATACTTACTCTTTTTCCTGACATGTATCCTGGCCCGCTTGGCGTAAGTGTTGTTGGTCAGGCATTACAGTCAGGCATCTGGAGCCTTGATTGCACAGATATCCGTGAATTTGGTACTGGCAAGCATAAATCGGTGGATGATACTCCATCAGGTGGTGGGCCGGGGATGGTTATGAGAGCTGATGTTATCGGTGATGCTGTGGATTCTGCACTTGCACAAAATTCCGATGTTCCGTTGATTTATCTTTCTCCAAGAGGAAAGCCGTTTAATCAGAAGAAAGCCCATGAGCTGGCTTCTGAAAAAGGGGTTGTTCTACTCTGCGGCCGCTTTGAAGGTGTAGACCAGCGAGTTCTGGATGCGAGAAATATAGAAGAGGTCTCGATTGGGGATTATGTTCTCTCAGGCGGTGAAATTGCTTCCATGGCTCTTCTGGATGCGGTTGTGAGGTTGTTGCCAGGTGTTCTTGGAGCAAAGGACTCAATTTCGGAAGAAAGCTTTGAACAGGGGCTGCTGGAGTATCCGCAATATACCCGTCCACGAAAGTGGGAAAACAGGAATATTCCAGAAATGCTGCAGTCTGGAAATCATGCACGAATTGCTGAATGGCGAAGAGAGCAGGCTATTGAGCTGACCAAGGTAAGGCGACCGGATCTCTGGGAGAGATATCTGGCTGAGAAGGTTGATAAAAACGAACAGGAATAATGGTTAACAGGTCTTAAAAGCTGCTGGATTTCATCGGTTTTTGCCATTTTCTTCAAAAAAAGCTGATTTAATCCATATTCCCCCATCGACAAATGCTTCCAAACCCGCTAATACAACACCTTTCCAACGGCATTCTCAATGAAATTCGAGAAAAACGGGTGAGCATGAGCGCGAAACACGCGACGCGCCCCGCAATTGAAAGGTTATGGTTCGATGAACATCGTCCAACAGCTTGAAAAAGAGCACATGCAGGATCTGGAAGCTAAAAGACCAGTACCTGAATTCGCGCCAGGTGACACTGTACGCGTAAACGTAAAAGTAAAAGAGGGCTCCCGCGAGCGTGTACAGGCGTATGAAGGCGTATGTATTGGCCGTTCCGGCAGAGGTCTTCAGGAGAACTTCACTGTTCGTAAGATTTCTTACGGTGAAGGTGTGGAGCGTGTGTTCCCGATTTTCTCTCCAAATATTGATTCAGTAGAAGTTATGCGCCGCGGTAAAGTCCGCAGAGCGAAACTTTACTACCTCAGAGGCCTTCGTGGTAAAGCAGCCCGTATCTCCGAGCGTACTGACGTTCGTGGTAAGAAACTTGCTGCAAGAGACAAGTTCAAGGGCTTTAAAAAGCCTAAAGGCGATGCTGATGATCTTACAAAGATCTCAGGTGTTGGCGAAGAGCTTCAGAAGCGTCTCTACAAGTTTGGCGTTATGCAGTATGAGCAAATCGCTAACTTCTCGGATGAAGATCTTACAAAGATTGATGAAATTCTTAACTTCAAAGGCCGTATTGAGCGCGAAAACTGGGTAGGCCAGGCACGCGATCTTATGGCAGCTTCCACTGTTGATGAAGTTCCGGCGGAAGAAGAAGGTGAAGAGAAGCAGGATTAATTTCCGGTTTCCTTCCATTTTACGATTTCAAAAATCAGGCGGTTCTTTCAGGAGCCGCCTTTTTTGTGTCTGGTGACAGTGGCAAACAGGTTCTGGTACAAAATTATATTAATAATAAGAAGAAGGGGCAGCCATGCCATTTTCAGTTAAAGCATCTATTGTAGTTACTATCCTCTCTAGTCTTACATTTATTCTATCAATTCATTTTGATAAAACGGATCTGGAAATTTCGGGTTTTATTGACAGGACCAATCTGGTCTTTGGAATTTTCTGGTGTCTTTGTATGGGGTGGATTATTTCAAATATTCTACGAAAAAAAGATGAACGTCTAATGCTGGTTATACTGGGGGCTATCTGTGCTTTTTTTATTATACCGGAAACCAGCTTTAATATTCAGAATATGTTTTTTGTATTTTCAACTATTGAAGTCGCATTGTTTTTTCTGGCGGCATATCTGTTGAACAGGCCTGAGAGTAAAGCATGGCGTAGTTCTTAAAGTCGTGCAGTTTTCATTCTCCGCCTTCATCTCCTTCATCAAACTTTGGCAGGTTATCTGAAATACTGTAATAGCCTGCCTTGCTTGCGCAATAAATATGCTTTTCCCCTTTTAGCTTTTCGGGGGTATCGATTGCCCCTGCAGCAATATCCAGATACATGGCATACTTTTCACGTCCGCTTTTCCAGAACAGAGACGTGCCACAATTTATACAGAAGCCACGACTGGCATTACTTGAATCGAGATACCAGCGGATATTCTCGTCTCCTTTAATTTCTACCTTGTCAGCCCGAACTCCCACGCTGGCAAAAAAGGAGCTGTTATGTTTTCTGCAAAGACTACAATGACAAAAAATAACTTTCCCGGCTTCCTTACTGATTGTGAAGGTAACCTGTTTGCAGAGGCAGGATCCTGATATGAAATTACTCATAAAACTCCTATTTTTTTTATGTGCTGATATTATAGCATGGGAATGCAATAAAGCGAAAATGGAGGTGTCATGTAGTTCGGTCCAGATCAGGCAATATACTCTGATCTGCGTGGAGACAGGCAGAAACTAAGATGGAGAACCAGATTTTAGTGCGCGAATTTCGTTGCGACTGCCACCAAAATACGGTGGCCATTTTAAAAAATGCCAAAGTGCAAGAGAGACAAGACTGAAAAGCATAAGTACAACGCCTATCCAGGTTACAATAATTCCTGCCAAATCTTTTAATTCATGAGTGTACTGAAATATTGAAAAGCCTAACCCACATACCACTAACGAATAAACATAGGGTAGGTAATACGGGCTTTTCAGCAAATATTGTTCAACAGCTTATCAATTGTCATTTCAGAATTTGTTTCTATGCAAATGGATATTTATATGAGAGGCGAGTGCATAACATATGCCACTTAACACAACGAAGATAATGCTATGCTTCATTGATCCTGATATAAGCCAGGTAACTGGAATAGAGAGAAGGATTAAAATAGATAGAGCTGCTAAAAAATTTCTGGCCAGGTATTTTTTAAAAAAAGTATGCGGTTTCACTTTTCTACTCTCAATATGACCTTCTCTTACATTCCCTATTTGTGAATCATAAGTTTCCGGTTGCATAAAATCCTCCTTTTCAGCAGAACTCCCGTAACTGGAGTGCAGCTGAAACAATATCAAAAAATAATATAAATCAATATTATGGATAATAAGTTATAATATTGGCAAAACAAAATTTTTAACTGCATTCAATTGGTGTTTTTTTTAGTAGTATTGGCTGTCCTTATTAGAAAATTTGTATAAGTGTCTCGACTGACAGAGTTTTTATCTTTTGTATGAAAATAGTATAATGGTTATTCTGAACGGCAATAACCAAGTGCAAGACTATTTTATGTTCCTATAATTTAGAGAGTCTTTGACTGGAAAATGAAGCTTTTGTCAGATGTTTTCTGGTTTAAGGCGTTGCAAAAGTTTGAATGCGGGGATGTCAAAATTGAAATTAATTCGGCCATAATTCCATCGAAAATCAGACATGAATCGCTGATAATGCTCGCCAGTTTTAATGCAGATGAAACTTTTCCTGGTTAGCAGGGCATCGGTTGAAACAAATGGCTGATAACTTCCTATGGGGAATTACAATGTTGAATGGTCTATTGAAAAGGCCTGTAAAGGCAGTCTTCGCTTTGATGATAATCTTCACAGCATTAACTGTTCTGTCGTCTTGTTCCAAAGATGTTTCCGGTGACAGTATCGGATCTGGAAGCAACTCGGAATCTGATCGAAGTGTCAATTAGTCTGCACCAGTTTTTGTATGTGCCAACTGTATTCGGGGAGCCTTATCAATAAGTAAGCCCCTGCTGGAATAAAATACAGCAGGGGAAGCAAATGTCTCAAAAGCTCAAAAATTACTGCTGTTTTCCAACTGGATGGCGATTGATTTTAATCGATTTTTTTTCATTGCCTGAATGTAGCGCTCCGAAGTGATATCTTTCAGCCTGGTTTTGATGTTTCCTGCGCACCGGAGAATCTTATCCTGATCCAGCATTTTCATGAATGTATGGGGCTCCTGCGCTTCTATATTCCAGTGGCGCAGTCGTTTTTTCGGAAAATCCCTGATATTGCGGGTAATGATGATATTGCAGTTTCCATCTATTGCGGCAGCCAGAACATGACGGTCATTTTCGTCCGGTAGTGTTATTTCGTCTATCAGGTGCTCATAATCAGTTATAAGGCAGTCTGGAATGCTTTCATAAAGAAGGTTACGGATCTGGTGCTGAACATCAATTGGAATGAGGGGGCGCAGTTTTGAGGCAGCCCTGATCCATTCTTCATGTATTTTTTCTGTCCAGCGGACATGGATGACCTGTTCACAGGACAGCTCTATCAGCAGGTCCCGCAATGGTGGCGAGAAGAGTATATTGGCATCCAGAAGGGCTGTTATACGGGGCATCTGTGATCAATATCCCATATCGTAATGTCGTATTATTTCTCTCAGTTTTTTGCGAGCTGTTATGCTGAGGACATGATTTTCCTTTTTTATCTGTTCGAGTGACGACATGGTAATGGGAGTGGGCAGGGCTTTTGTTGTTATAAGTTTCTCTATATAGCTGTTTGTGACGTTCAGGTAGTCGGCTGCTTCTGATGTGGTGAGGAATGGCATTATGTATTGTGTGATCCTTTGATGTGCAGAGCTGGTTCAGGTGCCATGATTTTAAGAGTAGTGTTTTATATATTAAAGGGATTTTTTCAATGCTTGATGAGAACCAGAAGCGGGCAGTCGAAGAGTTGATACGGGAAGTTGGGGATCAGTGTATTTTTTCCTATTTCAGAAATCTGTCAAAAGAAGATATTTCTTTTAAGGAATCCGAAAACGATCCTGTCTCAATAGCGGACAGGGAGGCAGAAAAGCTTCTACGTGATGGTCTTACCCGTATATTACCCGATAGCCGTTTTGTTGGTGAAGAGAGTTATGCCGAGGATGCAGGTATATTAAAACTGCTTGATCAGCAGGATCAGCCTGTATGGGTTGTTGACCCGATTGACGGTACTGCAAATTTTGTTGCGGGAAGAGAAGGGTTTGGAATTATTATCTGTCTGGTTATGGGGGGAGAGACGTTGTCGAGCTGGCTTTATGAAGTATGTTCGAAGGCGATGACAGTGCTGCATAAGGGGCAGGAGATTGTAACAAATGCAGGGGAGATTTCTGCTGCCGCGTCTGCAAGGCCTTATAAGGGGCAGATTGGTTTGCGTTTGTTCCAGTTTTCCGAAGTGCAGGCTATGACAGGGCAGGTATCTGATCTTCTGATTCAGCAGGCTGCAGATCCCTCTATTATCAATTATCAACGTATGTTAACCGGGGCGCTGGACTTTGTTGTTTACAAGGTAACTTACCCCTGGGATCATTTGGCAGGGGTTGCGCTGGTGATCAAAAATGGAGGCATAGCCAGTCGCTGGAGCGGGCAGGACTTTCTGGTTTCAGATGTGTATGAGGGGCTTGTCGTTGCCCGCAACCGGGAGGTTTATGATCTGGTGATGAGTGAGGTTGTGAAGCCTCTTTCCGGATCTGAAGAGATTATGGGGCTGAAGGTTCTTAAGGGAAAGGCATGACAGGTAAACGGAAACCAGTCGGACTCCGTTTACCTTATCCGATTATTATGCGACATTTTCCGTGTCTTCATCATTTGCCAGGAATGCAAGGATTGCACCTGCTGCTATAAGGGCAAAAGGGACGCCTGTGAATATGTTGACGCCGAACAGATACATTATTTCTCCGGCACTGATGGCCAGAAGGATGCCGGCTATTTTTTCTTTTGCCTGTGCCATTGCTCCGCCAATAATTGCCAGAACGGGAATAGAGAGGCTCATTATCTGATCCAGACCAGATCCATCAGTAGCGGCGGCAACACCTGCACCATAGAAGCCGATAAACAGGCTGATAAACCCTCCAATAAGCCCACATATCATAGCTGTAATTTTCATGGTTTTCTCCCGTTATCATTCTATTAGAGCATGTCAGGATCAGTTTTAATGCCTTAGCTAAATTATTGATAGTCTTAATTCAACAGGAAATTCAGCCGTTCGTCTGTTATGGAGGGCGTCATTTCAAGAATTTCTGCAGTAACGATATTCTCAGCTACGAAGGGGTCTTCGTTTACACGGGTCTGAAGGTCAGATAATGATGTGTTGTGAGCTATAATTCCGCCGCCAAGGGCAGGTTGCAGGCTGCCAGAGACAAGAAAAATGCCGTCGCTAAAGCCCTGTTGCAGCCATTTCTTATGGCCATCCATAAATTGCGGAGCCTGACTTTTATTTTCAGAGAATTTCAGTTGTACAATAAACATTTTTTCTAATCCCATGTTGAGGTTATTTGTCAATATTATCCAGCCAGTTACACATTTCACTGACTTCCTTTTGGATAAAACTATCGTCGTTAAACGCGCTTGCCATTGTGGCTACACCCTGACTTCTGGCCAGAAGGTGCATTGCCAGGTCGTCGGACTTTTCTGTATGGCCCATGAGTGAGAACTGTCTTTGCAGCCAGGTTCTGAACAGTGTGAATATTCGGCTCGCTTCTTTGAGGGAGCCGTGATTCAGTTTTGCAAGTTCAGTAGAAAGAGTGCCGACGGGGCAACCATATTGTCTAATTTTATCGCTGTTGCGGTTCAGAATATGGATAAAGCTTCTGATGCGTTCTCCGGGTGTGTTTCCTGCAATTTCCCATTGGTCCAGCATGGCCTGAGTGTTTTCCAGCCTAAAGCCAATGACGGCGTCCAGTATCTCGTCTTTGCTCTTAAAGTGATAATAGAAGTTACCACGGGAAATTCTTACAACCTCGGCGATATTTGCGAATGATGTGTGGTCAAAGCCCTGAGTGTAAAAGAGCTGGTCTGCTGCTTCGATAATCTGGTCGCGCGTTGCTGTTCTGGAAGTCATGGCAAATGATCTGTAACTGTTTTGTAGGTCGTTTGTCCTATTTATTAGGTCTTTTGTCCTAATGAGTCAATAGAGAATATTTTTTCAGATAAAAGATTGCTCGGCCTGTGCTGGTTTTTTTACCCGTTTTTTTATTCTGTTATTCAGTTTTTTTGAATTTATGTCTGAGTTTCAAATGGATGAGTGAGTGTTTCTTCTGTGGACTTGTTCATCCTGCAGGTGCTTGTTCAGTGCATGAAGCTATGTGCTGTAGTATATTCAAAATCTACAGTTTTGCGTGAATGGAGTTTTATATTTTTCTCACAGGAGCGCATAAATGGTACGGGTCGGAGCTAAAATAAAGGCCAAGCTGGATCAGGCAGAACTGCATAAGCTTGAGGGGATGTTTGAGCAGAGGGAGTTCCCGGAGCTTGACCGGAGGCTAAAGCATCATATTCGCAAGAATCCCGGTGCATTTTTTCTTTATAATATATTGGGAGTTTCACAGTTGCGTCAGAACAAATTCTCTGATGCAATCAATAGTCTGCGTAAAGTTATTGACTGTAAACCCGATCATGCTGAAGCTTTGAGTAATACCGGGCTGGCTTATCTTAATCTCGGGCAATATGAGAAAGCCCTTGAATATTTCCAAAAAGCAAAATCACTGAATCCCAAAATCCAGGGCATCGATAAAAATCTCGGTGCTGCCTATAATAATATTGACCGTTTTACGGAGGCAGTTGCTTCCTATTCCAAAGCTCTGGAGCAAAACTCCAATGATGCTGAGTTACATCGTAATATTGCAATTGCATATGATAATCTAAAAGAATATCCGAAAGCTCATAGTCATTACCAGAAATCTCTGGAGTTGAATCCTAACGATGCTGAAGCCTGTAGCAAATATGGGTATTCGCTTATTAAGTCCGACAATAATGAAATGGCGGTTAAGGTTATTCTGGAGGGGCAAAAGATCTGTGGTGACAGTTACGATATGTTTGCCATTCTGGGAGCCGCTTATAATAATCTGGGAGATTATAGTGCTGCGATTGAGCAGTTTGAGAAAGCAATTGAAAAAGATCAGAAAAAAATACAGGCTTATACGAATATCTGTGCAACGCTGATCAATCAGGAGCGCTATGAGGAGGCATTGGTTTATTATGATCAGGCACTTGAGATTTTCCCGGGTAATGCTTCGATTTATTATTTTAAGGGTAGTGTTTATAATAAACTCGAACGTTTTGAAGCAGCAAGGGATAGTTATTTAAAGTCGATTGAGTTTGATCCCAAGAGTGCAAATGCACATTTCTATCTAGGTGTATGTTATATCAATCTGGGTCACCCTGAGGAGGCTATATCAAGTTGCGAGCGTGCGATTGCAATTAAAAATGATTTTGTTAATGCCTATATTAATCTGGGAATAGCTTATCGGATGAGCGGGGATGGTTTTAAGGCAGCACAAATATTCCAGCTAGCGCTTAGCCATGATGAAACTTCTGAAGTTGCTCTTCGGCATTTTGCTGAAACAGTCAGAACACTTAGTGAAATTAAAATGTCACCGATGCTCAGAAAGCATCTAATAATGGTACTGAAATCCCCTAAAGTTGCGAGTATATCAATTAATCCGGTTATTAATATGTTGCTGCTCAAGGATCTGGATTGGCATATCAATCAGGATTGCCTCAAGTTTGATGAGATCACCGGGGTTAATAATTTTACTCACAGCCTGCTATCGGACTATCTTAAATACTCAATTGTTACTGACAGCAAGATTGAAAATTTTGCTGCCATGTTGCGATCGCAAATTCTATCCCTGTATGCCAATGAGGATAAGGAAGCGCTGGCTCATGATGAGATTTTTATATTATTGCAGGGGCTTGCTCTTCAGGGATTTCGCAATGAATATGTGTGGTATATTTCGGATGAAGAGTATGAAGAAGTGGAAAAGCTTCAAAATAGCATGGTTGACAGAATTGAGTCCGGAGATACTGTTTCTTCTGTCGAAATTTTCCTGCTGGCGTCCTTTGTCCCACTTGCGGAAAATACTCTTATCAGTCAGTGGTGTGAGAAGCAGTATGGTGTTGTTGATGAGCCGTTAAAAGGGCTTATCAGGACGCAGCTTGTTGAGCCTTCTACCGAGAGGGATATCAGGGGTGATCTGGTTGCTGTTACATCTATTGAAGATGAAGTATCTACTTCTGTTCAAAATCAGTATGAAGAAAATCCCTATCCGCGATGGGATAGTATGACTGAGTATGTATCTGAGCCTTATATAAACCGAATAAGGTTCGAAGTGGAGCCCAACAAGGTCAAGCTCAAATCAAATACTAATGAGCCTGAAGTTCTTATCGCAGGATGTGGGACTGGCAAGCACCCTATATCCTGCGCTTTGCAATACAGAGATGCCAAAATTCTGGCAGTGGACCTCAGTAGAGCCAGCCTGTCTTACGGGGCTCGCAAGGCGAAAGAAATGGGGGTTGAGAATATCACCTTCAGTCAGGCCGATATCCTGAAGCTGGGGGAGCTTGACAGGAGCTTTGATATTATCGAATGCTGTGGTGTGTTGCATCATATGAAAGAACCGGAGGCAGGGTTGAAGGTGCTGTTATCACTGCTAAAGCCCGGCGGGTATATGAAGATTGCACTTTACAGTGAAATTGCAAGGCACGCAGTTGCGGATCTGAGAGAAAAAATTGCAGGGCAATCTATAGATACCTCTCGCAAAGGTCTTCAGAGGTTTCGTCATGATTTACAGTCTCAGGAAAGTGAGATTTATAAAAATACATCAGTTTATAATGATATTTATTCGGCATCTGCTTTCAGAGATCTGCTGCTGCATGTACAGGAACACAGATTTACAGTTCTGCAGTTGCAGGAAATGATGAATAAATATTCTCTGAAGTTTCTTGGCTTCTGTACGGTTAACCCTCAGACCAAGGCTAAATATCAAAATGAGTTTCCAGATGATACTGATTGTACTAGTCTTGAGAACTGGCACATATTTGAAGAGGCTAACCCTCAGTCATTTTCAGGTATGTATAATTTCTGGTGTTGTGTAAATGAGAGTGAGATATCTGAATGAGCGGTTTTAAGTTTTCTTCTCTGGATATGGATAAGAAAATCGGTACGAAGGATTATGAGAAGAAGCTCGATAAGCTGCAAAAGAAACTTATATCCATTCAGCAGGCTTATCTGCTTCAGGGACATTCTGCAGTTGTTGTGTTTGAAGGATGGGATGCTGCTGGTAAAGGGGGGACGATCAGGCGTATAACGTCTGTGCTGGATCCTCGCGGCTGTAAAGTCTGGCCTATTGGGGCTCCAAGAGAATATTATAAGGAGCGCCACTATCTGGCACGTTTCTGGGAGCGTCTTCCACCAAAAGGGGCTTTGGCTATCTTTGACCGTTCCTGGTATGGGAGAGTTCTGGTTGAGAGAGTTGAGGAGTTTACGCCAGAACCACAGTGGCGACAATCCTATGACGAGATTAACAGTTTTGAAAAGACCCTGAGTGATAACGGAATTAAAGTTCTGAAGTTTTTTCTCTATATTACTCCAGAGGAACAGTTAAGCCGATTTGAGGACAGGTTATTAAATCCAGTAAAGCGGTGGAAGCTCAGTTATGAAGATTTTCGCAATCGTGAGCGCTGGGATGAATATGAAGATGCTGCTACCGAGATGTTCGAACGCACCTCTACTGATTATGCACCCTGGTATATTTTTCCCGCAAACAGTAAGAAATATGCCCGGATAAAGGTGATGTCAAAAATCTGTTCAGTACTTTCTGAAGGTGTTGATCTTAGTGCTCCGTCTATTGACCCCAGAGTGCTTGAGGAAGCCAGGAAACATATTACTGTTAGCGGAACACTTCTGGACGAGACCTGATACCGGTTTTAGTAGTTGTGCAAGGCATATTGCAAATGTGAATTATTTTGTAGCAGTTGTTATTGAAGTACTGTATCAGTGCAATTCTCTATTCCAAAGGGCTGGAATTCAAAGGTTTAGAAAATGGCAAAAAGATATCATGCACCTCCTATGCTTATTGGCTGGCGAGAGTGGGTGCGACTTCCGGAGCTGGGTAACGCGGCAGTAAAAGTCAAAGTTGATACCGGGGCGCAGACATCAGCAATTCATGCATGGAACATTAAAGTTTCTGAAAATAAAAAAGGCAGGATTGCTACATTTGACCTGCATCCACTTCAGGATGACAATAAGACAATTATTCATGCAAAGGCTCCTGTCGTTGATCTTAGGAATATAAAAAGTTCAAATGGGCAAGTTCAGGAGCGGGTTGTCATTGAGACCCCACTGGAACTGGCTGGCAGAACCTGGATGATAGAACTGACACTTACCCGAAGGGATGAAATGGGGTTCCGGATGCTGCTTGGACGTACTGCAATGCAGGGGCATTTGCTGGTGGATCCGAGCCATTCTTTCCTGGCTGGTCAGATTCGCTAATTTGCAATTGAGGTATTTCCAGCCTAAACTCAGATATTACAAAACAAGGGGTCATATGCATGAAAATTGCGATGTTAGCGCAGAATCCTAATCTTTACTCTCATAAAAGGTTGGTTGAGGCTGCGGAAGATAGAGGTCATACTCTTGATATTATTAAAACTTTGCGGGTTAGCATTAATATTGCCTCAAGCCGCCCATCGATGTTGTATGATGGGAGACTTCTTGAAGGATATGATGCTGTTATTCCAAGGATTGGTGCCTCAATTACTTTTTATGGTCTTGCTGTTTTGCGGCAATTTGAGATTATGGGGGTCTATCCTGTTAATGAATCAGTCGCAATTGGCCGCTCAAGAGATAAACTTCGGTCTATGCAACTATTGGCGCGACGAGGCATTGGTCTACCTGTAACAGCATTTACTCATGATCCTAAAAAAGCAACAGAGGTTATTGAAATGGCAGGTGGTGCACCTGTTGTAATCAAGCTTCTTGAAGGTACTCAGGGTATTGGCGTGATGCTTGCTGAAACTGAAAACTCTGCCAAGTCTGTGGTTGAAGCCTTCCGTGGGGCAAATATCAATATTCTTGTTCAGGAATTTATTAAAGAAGCTGGTGGAACGGATATTCGCTGTTTTGTAATTGGTGACAAGGTTGTTGCTGCCATGAAGAGAACCGGTGCAGCAGGTGATTTTCGTTCCAACCTACATCAGGGCGGTTCTGCTCAGAAGATAAAGATTACATCTCAGGAGCGTGCTGCGGCTGTCAGCGCTGCGAAAGCCATGGGGTTGAATGTGTGTGGTGTTGATATGCTGCGTTCAAATCATGGACCTGTTATTATGGAGATCAA
>JBOEGA010000038.1:0-33146 GCA_050633205.1 Methyloligellaceae bacterium
GAATATAAGTAATCAGAAATGCGGCTCCCAGCAATCGCCCCATCTGAGGGCGGACACGAACAAAAAAGAGTAAAACAAAAGCAACAGCCAGCATTATCCAGACATCTGTCTCCGCAACTTTTCCCTCAAACTTCAATGGAGAAATAATTGAGGTCAGCCCCAGGACCGCAAAGATATTAAACAGATTACTTCCAAGAATATTACCAATTGCTATATCAGTCTGCTTCCGCATTGCAGCAACCAGAGATGTTGCCAGCTCAGGCAGAGAAGTGCCAACGGCAACCATCGTCAAACCTATTACAGATGGTGGTACTTTCAGTTCTGTAGCGATATTAACGGCACCAAACACCAGCCACCTGGCTCCAAAATAAAGAAGTGCAAGACTTACTATACAATAGATAAAAGCCTTCAGAAAACTGACCAGATCATTGTTACCACCTGTGTCCACTTCATCTGTATTGGCTTTATCTCCTTTATCAGAAAGGTAGGAATAGACAAGGTACATAACCATTGCAGCAAACAGGAAGAACCCAACTGAACGCGGTATTGCACCATATACGGAAAGCCCTCCGAGGATTATAGCGGCAAGTACACCAATAATACTGTCTCTGTAAATTTCTGTCTTACCAAAACTGATAGGATATATGATTGCAGACATCCCCAGAATTAAAAGAACATTTGCTATATTTGAACCAACAACATTACCAATAGCAATATCCGCATTATCGTTTAATGCGGCCGTAATTGAAGTTATTAACTCTGGAGAAGATGTTCCGAACCCGACGACAGTCAGGCCAATTAAAAGTGACGAAAGCCCCAGGCTCTTTGCGATGGTCACACTTCCTCTTACAAGAAGCTCTCCCCCAATAAACAAAAGCGCAAAACCGGCCGCAAAATATGCTATATCCATGATCACCGTCTGTTATTAATGTTTAACGTTATGCAGAATGCACCATTCCTTTAACGCTATATCTGTTTCTATTGTTTGACCATCAGATATTATATTTTCAAATCTGTCACGGTCACTGAAGTCGGCCCCAGTCAGCTTGCCTTCAACAATATTTACGAACTTTGTGCTTCGCAATCTGGCATCGGTAAAGTCAACTCCATTCAGGATACAGTTATCAAAAACAACATTAGTCAGATCACAGTCTTCGAAAGATGCATTACTTAAATCCAGATCACTAAACTGCAGACCCGTAAGATCTCTTTCTTTCAAAATTGATATATCACCTGAGAGAAACCGCCTGTCAGGATTTGCAAGACAGAGTATCTGAATTATATTTCTCCTGTGCCAGACCTTAACTCTGTCTGAAACCAGAGCTTCTATAAAATACGTCATATCCTGCTGCCGGCGTTGTAGTTCCGAAACCAGATATCGGCAGAAAACTGTATCCGTGCTGAAGAAAAACCTTCCTATAGCATCTGGCAGCAGACCGGCCCCATTATCAAGTACTCCTACAGCCCAGAATGCAGCTAAATAGTCAGCCATTATTTCATGAGAGAAGGAAATAAAGCCTTTATCACCCCCCGCAGAGAACAGCGCAAACTGTATTAATGCCTGCCGACCTGCATTTTTTTCCTCATCAGTACAATCCGGATGAAAATCACTATCTTCAATTATATCAGCAAGTTCATCCTGCAAAATGCCATTATAATCCTGGTTGATTTCATTAGCCCTGAACTGCTCTACAGAAAATTTGTGACCGATATAGCTAAGCAATTCCAATAAACGTTCGCGGTCATGAAAAATTTTCCAGTCTCTGAAAATATCTGAAGAGGGTATGAGCTTCTCCTCTTCCCTTTTCAGCATGGACTTTAATGTACTATCCAGCAGCTCAAACTCTGACAGATTACTCAAACCAGTTTTTTCATCAATAAACTGGTCGGCAAGAAGGTTGCAATAAAATGGAAGTGGTGCAACCCCTGTCAATTCCGGTTTTGCCTCGATCTCATCCGTAAAGTGCCTGGCAATTTCATCTACATCCCCCTGCCCTTCCAGTTTAATATTTATAAGCGCACGCTGTTCATCTTTGCCCCATGGAGCAAGTTGATAGATTTTAGTGCGTGCAGAAACTTCCTCATCAGCACCGGCTACATAGTCAGATAACAGTGCACTGGAAGATAAAAGAGAATCCCTCATAAAAACTATGATCTTGGCACTACTGGTTCCTTTTATTCGAGCGAAAAGATATGGAAGAAAAGTATCATCACTGCCATAAAATTCATCAAGCCCGTCAAAGAGCCATGTTGTATAACCGTTTGCCAGAAGCCAGTCGAATAGCTCTCCATTACTTGTTGGAGCGGCACCAGGCGTATTGCGTACTGCTGTTACAACATCAGAAATTGAGGTAATTTTGGTCCCTGCTCTTCTTGCTTCCCAGATAGGCTTTGGCAGAAAAGGCGTTGGTCTTGGAACATCATCTTCATGACGCCTCTTCGCATCCTGAAAGTCGGCATAAAGCTCATGCAGTAGGTTATCAAAAAGAACTGACTTCCCTATTCCAGCAGCTCCAACAACAAGACGAAGCATTGGCTCATCACCAGCAGATTGTATTTCGCCTTTCAGATGATCAAGAAGATCATTCCCGGCAACCTCTACATGACCGCCCCAGTTCGATTTATCCCTTAAAAAATAGGGTTGCCTCACTCGCTTCTTATCTTCTGCCCGCGTACCAAACTCTTTACTGATCCAGCGACCTAGACGATCTCCACCGCCCTCTCCAATAATTTGATTATGATCAACCACATAGGCAGTATCAAAAAATTGTACAGGAGCCTGAATAGTAATTTCAGTTTTTTCCTGAACAATACCACTTGTTTTTGCAGCCTCACGAAACCCTGTCAGTGACAGACCTTTTTTGCGAATAGCGCGAATATCCAATCGTTCACCGTTATCCAGCAAACTTTGACAAAGTTGGAAAAAAAGATCGTATAGTTGGCTATCCCCGGCATCCTGCGCAGTTTCAAATACTGCCAGGGCAATAGCCACAACAACTCCATCAGGAGTGGTTCTGGCTGTATGTCGGGCTACTACAAATTTTTCTATATTATTATCAACAACAAACCCGTCTGCCTCAAGGAATCCAACAACTTTTTCCCGCAATATACTCATTAAAGAAACATCCCCGACTATCGCAATTTACCAGCCTTATTTACCATAGGAGGACATCATCGTCTAGCGCGAGAAAGATCATCAAATTTATCATTATATAGTGCTATATTATTATTCTATAAATACTAATTTATATTTTTTGAATAGTAAAAACTATAAGGCGGTCAGAATTCCAGCGAATAATTTAGTACAGATCCATTGCAGATAAGTGTCATAAAACCATCCATGAACTCAGTATTCTTTATCTGTCAGTATGACAACTCAGCAGATCGTTTTTAAAAGCAGGCCTCATAAGTAAAATAACATTTTAAACAACGCAGTAACCTTAATTCTGCCCAGTTCTTATTTTGGACTAAAAAAGATGTAAGGTTGAGCAATAGTCGAATGTAATTCAAAATAAAGCCCAGTAATGGTTTCGTTTGAATAATAACAATAATCGGGAACAGGATCATGCATAAGGCAGGCTTATTTATAGCAGCCACAGGCTTTCTACTTCACATTTATCCTCATAGTGCATACAGCCAGATTAACCAGCAATATTTTAACTGTACGGCTGACGCTTCAAATATGGTTGCACTGATCAAAACAGTTAATCATAACCACAAAAAACCAAACTTGAAGCTCCTGAGCAATGTGCAAAAGCTGGAACAGTCATTCATTAAATTTGTCATATTCTCCGCTAAGAAGGACAAAGCACTTTTAACAAAATACAAAAAGAATCTCCTTACGACACTCCAGAAGAAATCTGCAGAAACCAAAAAAAAGATGGGACAACCAAACGGATTAAATGAAGTTTTCAAAAGCACATTTACATCAGTTCAAAGTTGCGCACTAAAATATCTTCCTGTTATGAAAAAGAGTTATAAACAGGCCGCAGACACACAAAAGAAGAAAAAATAGACACCAGTCTTCTTCGTTGCAATTTGTATTATCAGTACTTCCTGGGAACATATAACTCGTCAGGAAGTACTTTACGCTCATAGTTCTGATTAAATACCCGCTCAGGCAGCACTATCGGCTCACTTGATGTTTCAGTATAGGGAACCTGCTGTAAAAGGTGGTCAATACAGTTTAGACGAGCCGCCTTTTTATCATTAGCTTCAATGATATACCACGGCGCTTCTGATATATTCGTCTTCTCCAGCATAACCTCTTTTGCTTTGGTGTAATCTTCCCAGCGAATGCGTGACTGCAAATCCATTTCACTTAGTTTCCACTGCTTAAGAGGATCATATATTCTCATCATAAAGCGAAGCTGCTGCTCCTGATCAGTAATAGAGAACCAGTATTTTACAAGCTTGATACCTGAACGAACCAGCATGCGCTCAAATTCAGGAACGTCATTAAAAAACTGCTCGACCTGTTCTTCTGTTGCAAAGTTCATCACCCGTTCGACACCCGCCCTGTTGTACCAGGATCGATCGAATAACACCATTTCACCACCTGCGGGCAAATGGGAAACATAACGCTGAAAATACCATTGAGATTTTTCACGCTCTGTTGGCACAGGTAAAGCGGCAACTTTACAAACACGGGGATTAAGCCTCTGGGTAATACGCTTGATGACACCTCCCTTACCTGCAGCATCCCGCCCTTCAAATATCACGACAAGCTTGTAATTATTTTCCACAACCCAATCCTGAAGACGCACGAGTTCAGCCTGCAATCTCAACAGTTCATAAAAGTAGGTTCTTCTGGTAATGCTTGATTTATGCTTCAGAGCTGAGATGGCATGCAGGTCTCGGGCAATACGCTCATCATCAATTTCCATTTCATATTCTTCATCGAAACTGTCCTGCAACTCAGCTTCAACCCAGGTTGTAGCGTCTTTTTCATCAACCATTTTCCCCTCCAGCGCTGGAACACACCATAAATATAACTGATCCTAACGCTGAAAAGGCCATGCTTCAATAAGGTTCCTAAAACACAAAAAAATACGCCTGACGCAATGCATCAGGCGTATTTATAAATTTATGCAGAAGTTACAATATTATAGACGGAACCTGATTTGGTCTGCCCAGAATCTCTCAAGGAGTAATAGCGAATTGTTTAACCCATCAAGATCCTCTTTGGAAAGTCCGCCAACTTTCTCAAGTGATTGCAACTGACGGTCAAACAATCCATTGATTATACTGCAAACTTCCTGACCTTTTTCTGCCAGACGAACTCTTACAGAGCGTCGGTCGGTGTCAGACCTTTCATGATGTATGAAGCCCATATCAACCAGTTTTTTCAGGTTATATGATACATTCGAGCCCAGATAATATCCCCGGGATCTTAACTCACCTGCGGTAAGCTCAGAATCCCCGATATTATATAAAAGTAGTGCCTGAACGCTATTGATGTCAGAGCGACCCAACCGCTCAAACTCATTTTTTATAACGTCCAGTAACAGTCGGTGTAACCTCTCGATCATTCGAAGAGATTTCAGGTAGTGCGCATCGATTTCTTCTTGTTCTTCTGATGACGCATTATCTTCCATATTAAAAGCAACGCTCATCCCAGCCTCTTTCTGCTGTTTACCTTGTTTAAACAGAATAGAAAATTCGAACTAAAATCGGATTAAACAAGAAGGATAATAATGCGTTAATGGCTTCATTAAATATTGATGCAAATCAGCTACATAACACTAACTGGCTAATTTTATTATTTAGCTATTCCGGAGACCAGAGTCCCTATCAGATCACGAATAGCAGGTTTGCGCGTCTTTAAAAAGGGTAAGGGGCGGCAGATATCCAGAGCAGCTAAACCAATTCTGGCGGTCAGTGTTCCGTTAAACAATCCTTCACCAAGTTTGGCAGAAATCTTTGCAGCCAGGCGCTGCCCCATTAATTGCTGCAGCATATCTGCAGACAGTGCCAGCCCGCCAGTTACGGTCAAATGACCAATCACCATCTTCCCCAGTCGCATCAAACCATAGGCACCTGGGCGCGCTCCATATAATATGGCAATGCTCCTTAACAGACGCATATTTTCATAGGCCACAAATACCACATCTATTATAGCGACAGGACTAAGCGTTGTTATCAAAGCAACTCGCCTTGCACTGATTGCAATCAGGTTCTGCGCCTGTTTATCTAGCTCGGAAAGAACTTCTCTCTCTGTGAGGATCAGCAACTGATCAGCATCCAGAACATCTTGTCGCTGCTCCTTTAACCTGGTAAACCCCCAGCGCAATTCTTCTCTGTTATCCAGAAGCTCCTCAATGCCCGTAACAACTTCTTTCGATTTTGAAAGATCTCTATCCTCAATCGCCAGTTCAGCTTTACGCTTCAACTCTCCCTGACGTTTCAATCTTGCCAGACCAATAATTTCACGAACTATGAGCATTAAGCCAGCAAAGCCGGCCACACCAAGTAACATAAGAGATAACCAGCCAATCCAGTCCTGTCGGAAAATCAGTGTGGTTATAAAGCTTGTCAGCCAGAGCGTAAGTGAAAGAACAACAAGACCGCCGACAGCACTAAGAAACAATGTCCACCAGCCACTGCTATTTTTAGGTTTAATGATCTGGGGCAGCCCTTCAGTTTTTGTTTCGACTGCCTCGTCTTCTACGGGCGTCTCTTCAATACGGATCCCCGGATCTTCCATACTGAACGCTGCAGGCTTACGTCTTTTTTGTTTACTGTCTTCACTCATCTCAATTTATCTCCGATGAGAAATTCGAGTGCACGATCAAAACGGATATGAGGCATCGTTACCCCGCCCGTACTTTTGGTTTCTGTAAGCACCGGAGGTCTGAAATCCAAAAATTGCAGAAAGCCGCTTCCATATTCTGATTTACTATTCTGATCAATTAATTCCGTTGGCTCTGCAGGAAGGTCGCCAGGAAAAATAGCAATTTCCTTGTTACCATCAAATACCTGCCCATTCATATTGGCGCCTTTTAGCGGAATGCCCAATATGCAGGGTAAAGCTTCACCATTTTGAGATATCTCAGCTTCCCGTGTGGAACGAATAGATGACATTGCAACCGCCTTCACATCAGCTCCCTTGAATTCGGCTCTGTCTACAGCATCCTCAGTCAGCATTTTCATTATACGCTCAAGGCGGTCATGACTGGTATGATGAAGCTGGTCTGCTTTTGTTGCAGCAAATACTATACGGTCAATTTTCTTGTTCCATATATAATTCAGCCAGGAATTTCGACCAGTATTAAAACAACGCAATATCTGCTGCAAGGCACGCCGCATATCCTCAATGGCTTCGGCACCAGCGTTAATAACATGCAAAGCATCCACCAAAATAATCTGACGATCCAGTCTGGAGAAGTGATTGTAAAAGAACGGGCTTACAACACGGCTTTTGTAAGCTTCAAAACGCTTTTCCATCATGGCTCCGAGAGTATCCCCCTCTGTACGACCATCAGGTAAAATTAGAGGGCTGAAAGTCAGCGCTGGTGATCCTTCCAGATCACCAGGCATAAGAAAGCGGCCCGGCGGTACCGTTGAAAGTGCATGGTCTTTTGACCTGCAGGCTTTCAGGTAGGATTTAAACAGATCCGAAGCTTTTTCACCAAGCCCCTCATCAGGGGAAGCTGATGGATCTGTGGCTTTAATAAAATCCAGCCAGTCTTTCGACAGCGTCTGGCGTTCCGGCATTGAGGCCAGCTCCAGAGCTTCGGAACACCATTCTGCATAACTCATTTCCATCAAAGGCAAATCCAGCAACCACTCACCCGGATAGTCAATGATATCAACCAAAACTTTTGAGGTTCCAAACTGACGCCAGATAAAATCAGTTGTCTCGAATTCAAGAGCAAGCCTGAGCTGTGAAATCCTGTTTGTACTTTCTGGCCAGATCCGATCGGAACCTGTTATCGATCCTACATGCTTTTCATAGGAAAAACGCGGAATATCATCGTCCGGCTGAGGAACAAGGTAGGCACTTTTGAGACGTCCCTGTGCTGCTACGTCCAGGAATGGAAGACGCCCGCCCTGCAAAAGGTTATGTATCAGAGCTGTGATAAAAACCGTTTTGCCGGACCGGGCCAAACCCGTAACGCCCAAACGTATATGCGACGTTAACATATAACCGTGTGCCCCTTATGCGAATCTAAACTCCCATTACATGTGGCGTATTTTTCGTTCTCCTTCAAGGACACAGAAAGTCTTTGGAGAATTTTACGGTTATATGCGTTATTCCTGTCAGCTCTTCAGCTTGTATCCTGTCCTGAAAATCCACCAGATAGCTGTCAGGCAAATTGTCAGGAACAGTGCTATCATACCAAGGCTCACCCAGATATTGACATCAGATACACCGTAGAAGCTCCAGCGGAACCCACTGATCAGATAAACCACCGGATTAAATAAGGATACGGTCTGCCAGAACGGAGGCAGCATGTTTATTGAATAAAAACTTCCACCAAGAAATGTCAGAGGCGTAATAATCAGCAAGGGCACAATCTGAAGTTTCTCAAAGCCTTCTGCCCAGATACCGATAATAAAGCCCAGCAGGCTGAATGTAATAGCCGTTAACACCAGAAACAGTAGCATTAATAACGGATGGTCGACCTGAATTGGCACAAAGAACCCTGAGGTTGCCAGTATTATAAGCCCCAGAATAATCGCCTTCGACGCCGCCGCCCCTACATATCCGAGAATGATTTCAAATACGGATATGGGTGCAGAGAGGATTTCATATATCGTGCCTGAAAATCTGGGGAAATATATCCCGAAAGAAGCATTGGACAGGCTTTGTGTAAGGACAGACAGCATGATCAGGCCAGGAACTATAAATGTTCCGTAGCTCACACCATCAATTTCAGTTATGCGCGAACCAATTGCTGCTCCGAATACCACAAAATATAGAACTGTAGAAATAACAGGAGACAGGATGCTTTGCCCGACAGTGCGCCAGGCCCGTAACATTTCCACACGATAGATAGAGTAAACTGCTCGAGTATTCATCTTGAATTATTCACCAGATTAACAAAAATCTCCTCAAGGGAGCTTTGGGTTGTATGCAGGTCCTTGAACTTGATATTGGCCTGACCAAGATCATTAAGTAATCTTGTTATGCCTGTACGCTCTGCCTGAGTGTCATAGGTAAAAAGAAGCTGGGAACCATCTTCCACCAGTTCGAGCTTATGCTCTGACAAAGCAGCAGGAATTTCAGAGATCTTATTCTGCAGTTCCAGCATCATCTGCTTCTTACCAAGCTTGCGCATCAGGATCTTCTTGTCTTCCACCAGAACAATTTCACCGCCATTGATAATGCCGATCCTGTCCGCCATCTCTTCAGCTTCTTCAATATAGTGGGTTGTGAGGATAATCGTGACTCCGGTATCACGCAAATCCCTAACGATCTGCCACATGTCCTTTCGAAGCTCGACATCAACACCTGCCGTCGGCTCATCAAGGAAGAGTATTCTTGGTTCGTGGGAAAGAGCTTTCGCGATCAGTACCCGGCGCTTCATTCCGCCTGACAGCATACGGATCATGGTGTCTTTTTTATCCCATAACGTAAGCTGTTTGAGGACTTTTTCGATATGGGCCGGATTAGGTTCCTTGCCAAACAGTCCGCGACTGAAGGATGTCGTATCCCAGACTGTCTCGAATGTATCTGTTGCCAGTTCCTGGGGTACCAGACCGATCATAGAACGCGTTTGCCGATAACCTGTGATAATATCATGTCCGCCAACTGTAACCTGACCACCTGATGGGTTTAATAAACCGCAGATAATACTGATAAGCGTTGTTTTACCTGCTCCATTCGGGCCAAGTAATGCGAAAATTTCACCCTGACTTATTTCAAGATTTACATTGTTTAGTGCCTGAAAATCTTCTGAATAGAACTTTGACAGACCAGAAATAGAGATGATTGAGCTCATTTTTAGCTTGCGCTCTTTCTCAATAAAAGATTGTTATATGTTGCTGACATAATTAGTACTGATCGGATCAAATACAACCCTGATTGTTACTTTTTCACAATGAATTATCAGAGTGAGATATATTAATTACAGGAAAATATTTCGAAATATGGATGGTAATAAAATTTAAAACTTATTATTTCTCGCTAAATAATATAAGTTTTTGTAAGTTCGATTAACCTAGTACAATCATATAATAAAGAAATGCTATGACAACTCAAACAACAATACCAACAACAACTTCGTTGCAATGGCGTAAACCAGTTATTCTTCTGATTCTGCTGGTTATTGCCATGAGGATCTCTCATGATACCTGGTTTGCTCTTCTGAATAACTTTGCAGTTCATAAGGCAGACTTTACAGGCAAGGAAATCGGTATTCTACAATCCATCAGGGAAATACCCGGCTTCCTGGCATTTGGTGTTGTGTTTGTACTCCTGATTATCAGAGAACAGATGCTGGCATTTGTGTCTTTGATCTTTCTGGGGGTTGGCGTTGCCATTACAGGATATTTCCCAGATCAACTCAGCTTTTATGCAACAACAGTTCTCATGTCCATAGGTTTTCATTATTATGAAACGGTTGCTCAATCTCTTGCTCTGCAGTGGGTCGACAAAAAAAATGCGGCGCATCAGCTTGGGCGGATAATGTCTGCTGCTTCTTTTGCTGCCATTGCGGCCTACTGCATAATTTTTGTCCCCGACATAATAAAATGGATGAATGCCGACATCGGGACTTCATGGTTCAGCTTTAAATATAATGCTGATTATCCTTTTGAATATATTTATCTGATTGCCGGGCTGATAACCATATTGATGGTTATTTTCTGCTTTTTCAGTTTTCCCATGTTCCCGCAGAAAGTAGAGCAAAATAAACAGTTTATACTGCGAAAACGCTACTGGCTTTATTATGCTCTGACATTTCTGAGTGGGGCACGCAGGCAGATTTTCATCGTGTTTGCGGCCTTTATGATGGTGCAGAAGTTCGGCTATTCGGTAGCTGCCATGACAACACTGCTTCTTGTCAACCATATGATTAATATGATTGTAGCTCCACAGATTGGCAGGTTGATCGGATATATTGGCGAGAGACGCATGCTTACGGTCGAGTATATCGGGTTGATTATCGTGTTTACATCCTATGCCTTTGTGACCAACCACTATGTTGCCGCTGGCTTATATATTGTGGATCACTTCTTCTTTGCTATGGCCATTGCCATGAAGACCTACTTCCAGAAGATTGCTGACCCTGCCGATATCGCGCCGACAGCAAGTGTGGCATTCTCAATCAACCATATTGCGGCAGTCTTCTTACCTGTCCTGCTGGGATTACTATGGCTTCATAACCCATCTGCTGTATTCCTTATCGGAGCAGTGATAGCCTGTGGGTCTCTTGTACTTTCACGATTTATACCGCTCAATCCAACGCAGGATGTGGAGTTTATCTGGAAAGAAAAGGCTTAATAAGAGGCATTGTATTTTGCTTAGAAGCGATAAGACCCAAGCCATATAGCAAACCCGGGACAAAGACCCGGGTTTGTCTGTTTGTCAACGAACCGTCTAAAGAGAGTGTAAGGATTAGACAAAAATTTCTTCTGGTTGTCTGAACTTAATCATTCTGAATATCAGGAAACCTATCGGAGCAAAGAATACTGTAAGTAGCAGTACAGGTGCCTGAGCCAGGCGGCTTATACCCATTTCATGAGCTTCTTTAGCTATCCAGCAACCAACAAACAGATTCAGCAACTGAATGTGCATCCAGCCTGCAATTGCAATTCCATCCACCTCCCTGAGGTGTTTGAAATTTTCCAATGAGGAATAGGCTCCATAAAATTTCGGCAAGAAGGTAACTGCCAAAATTGTATAAGCAATACCCAGACCGATTGGCAGGATATAATTAGGAATAGCCTGAATCCGCCAGTTTCTCGGTGTAAGGATTAGTATAGCCCAGGCAACCAGGCTTATGATGGTAATTATCTGGAATGCTTTATCCCACCCCATTTTACGTCTCCCTTTCACATTATGATAATTTTTTATTCTTTAGTCTGATTTTATGTAGACTTCACATATTCCGCTTTGCGTACTATGTATTGCATAGCATTCAATACACACTGCGTCAAGATTTATTTTGACACCGTAAAGATGGTTTGAGAAACTGTAAAGATCATCTGAAAATATGTTCTTCTAACAAGCAGGCAAGTATGAGAAAAAAGAACAAAAAAGAAGAAGACAAGTATCATCATGGCAATTTGAGGGTAGCACTTATTAATGCCGGTATTGATATTATAGATAAAAAGGGTATCGGCGCATTAAGCCTGAGAGCCTGTGCTGCTACAGCAGGCGTCTCTCATGCGGCTCCTCAATATCATTTTGGCAATATCAGTAATCTTTTCACCGCGATAGCTGTCGTTGCAAACGAAAAATTTCATGACTTTTTACAGGGTGAAGCTGAAAAATGTGATTCTGATCCGGTTTTACAGGCACGTTGTCTGATAAGAGCTTACCTGAAATTTGCCAGAGATAATCCCGGTTTGTTCAGGTTAATTTTTAATACCAACGATCTGGATATTGAAAATGAGGATCTTGCTTCAGCTATTTCAAATAATTACGAACTACACCACACAATTGTGAAAAAACTGATGCCCTGTTTAAGAGATGACGTAAATATGACCGAGCAATCCCTTGCTCTGTTATTGTGGTCGTTCGTGCATGGCTATACCTGCCTGATGCAGGATGGGCAATTCAAGAGTTATGCAGGAAATCTTGATGAATATATTGCCTTTATGCCTGATATTCTCACCCCTCTTTTAAAGGTTGAAGAAACGGTCAAGGCCTGACTACCCGGAGAACACAATCCCGGTTATAAAAGGGAGCTTATCCTAGCTCCCACTTCATTATTATATCAAATTATAAGCCTGAGGCTAATTATACAGGGCGCCTTTTAGCCGTTTTAGCAGCCAATTGCTTTTCCATCATGATAGCCCCGCATACAGGCTCATTATTGTAGCCAAAGCGGATCATCCATAATGCTGCACGAAGTAATGCACCACCAGCACCTCGGTTGGCTTCAGGAGCAGCATAACCCATAACACGGCGACCGACTTCTTCAATATCCAGAGGGCTCTGCTCACCTTTGATGGATATCTCAAGAATCAGTGCACAAACTGTTGCAAGCAGACGGTCATCAATTGCATCCAGAAGAGCAAAAATACCCCGGACACGTTTGAGAGTACCTTCATCAGTTGGCCCACCATGAATGAAAGCTGCATTAGGGTGGTTGCTGAATTTTGGCAGCAATCCTGATGTACAGACATCACGATAGAATGACTTGGCTAACGCTTCTTCTTCAGGTGAAATCAAGCCGCCTTGTGAAAGCGCACGAATTGGTTCAGGCAAAACAAATGGCTGATTGTCAGAAGTTGTCTGATCCTGATCTGTAAATTTATTAAACCCGTTTTGATAATCACCCCCATGACCACCAGCGTTTTCACCGTAATAGTGGTATGAATTATCGGACATGGCATTGGTCTCCGCAAAAATTCTGGACGACATCATTATGCTGTACTGGATATGAGTCGTATTGAGTCATGTTACATAATATAACTGACTCGCCCTGCTTGTTACAAATTACACTCAAAATCAGAACCTGTTACAGGCTATCTGCAAACTGATTGGCAACCTACCCAATCGCCATATCACTCAAAAACAAACAGACCCAATTCCAAAATCAAGGATACTCATTACTGGAACTATAATACGCTTTTACTGGAAAGAGTGAATCGAACTCTCGAATCTGTTGCAATAATCCACAGGCATTTGGTTTAAATTGTGGCAGACACTTGCCGCTGTGGATTTACAAAGCCATCTGAAAAGACTTGTTTTTACTTCAAATCAGGCAGTTTCTGAGAAAATTTTTCTTAATATATTTGATCATCATATTATCATAACTGAATTACATAACTGCTTTTTCATTGACTTGCACTCAACTCACATTCTATATCCGGCCTGCACAGGTTCTTTCTGTTGAAAGATGAAAAGGGAATTCGGTTCAAGCTTGACTTCATTCCGAGGCTGTCCCCGCAACTGTATTTGGCGAGTTTGCTCAAACCACTGACAATAATTGTTGGGAAGGTAGAGCTGCAAAACGACGACCCATAAGCCAGGAGACCTGCCTGTGTCCGTCACCCATCTTGTACTCGGGGTAAGTATAAGAACGGCAGAATCCGGTGTGGTGGCGATCCTCAATTATGTAACAGGGGGTCGTCTTGACTAACAGTAGTTTTGAGTACTCACATTTCGGTTTAATCCGATATATGCCGCAGCTATGCGGACGATCCTTTGTTACCTGCTTCAACATGTGTAAACGGGGGATCGTTTCGAATGCACAACACAAAAGTAAAACAATTATCTGGCATAGTACCAGGTATTCTGGCCGCAGGGCTGGCTATCACAACATCAATTCATTCTGCCCAGGCTGAAGTTAACCAGCTTCCGGGCATTGTCGTAGAGGCATCCTCTCTCGATGGAGAAGGTACTGAAGCGAGCCGGGTTGGAAGTTCCGTAACGGTTATTACGGGGGAAGAGCTGGAGCGGCAGAAAATTTCCCATGTAGCTGATGCCTTACGTGGTATTCCCGGAGTCCATGTCAGCCAGACAGGCAGCAGAGCTGGTCTAACGAATATTCGTCTAAGAGGCTCAGAGTCCAATCACACACTGATACTGATTGATGGTATAGAAGCAAACGCTAATACAGATGGTGCTTTTGACTTCTCGGACCTCACAACTGATAACATTGAACGTATTGAAGTGATCAGAGGACCACAAAGCGGAATCTATGGCTCGAAAGCTCTTGGTGGCGTTATAAGCATTACGACCAAAAAGGGAAAAGGGCCACTAAAAGGCCGGATTTCTGGTGAAGCTGGTGCTTTTGATACTGTCAAAGGTTCGATGAACGTATCTGGCGGGACAGATAAAATTTATGCATCATTGACCGCAAGCAAATTCAGCACAAATGGATTTGACGTTTCTCCCGGAGGGACTGGTGAAACAGAAGAAGCTAGGAGGTCTTCTCTAATGTTTCGTGGCGGTTTCAGTCCTTACGAAAATTTCAAGCTGGATTTTACATTTCGCAATGTAGACAAAGAAGGTGGTATTGATGGCGTTGATTTTTCAGGAAACCCGATAGACAACAATGATACCATTAATACCAGACTGATGATGTTTGGTGCCAAAGGCACTCTCTCAACATTTGATAACAAATGGGTCCATACCTTTCAGGCAACCAGAAACAGTACTAATCGTGGAGGGGCCGGTGGCGAAGGTGCATTTGCCTATACCTATTTCCATAAAGGTGTGGATGACAAGCTTTCCTATATCAGTTCACTAAAACTGCCTACAAGCGGGAAATATTTGAATAGCCACTCTTTGACAGGTCTTGCAGAATATAAAACTGAGGAGTTTACGACCAGCTCAGCATCTGGCGTTGAATTTGAACGCACGCATAACTCTTTTGCTGCTGAATATAAGGCAGAACTGTTTAACCAGCTTTCACTGGCAACAAGTGTTCGTCAGGACAATTCTGTTGAGGAGCAGAATAATACCGAAAATAATTTCACGACCTATAAAGTCTCAGGATCATGGAGGGTTCCAAATTCCGGATTGCGTGTGCATTCCAATGTGGGAACCGGAGTTGTATTCCCAACCATGTTTGAACAATATGGTTCATTCCCTCCTTTTTTTGAGCCCAATGAGAATATTAAGCCAGAAGAATCTTTCGGCTGGGATCTTGGTGTTGAATGGACAGCTCCAAAAGGCAGCTTTACTATCGATGTGACCTATTTTGATCAGGATTTAAAAAATGAAATTGTAGGTGTCCTAGTAGACCCTGTAAACTTTATCAGCAGTGTTGAAAATGCCGAAGGCAAGGGAAATCGTCGCGGCGTTGAAATTGCGGTGAAAACACGTCTCAGCAAACAGCTTTACCTGACCAGCTCGTATACTTATCTGGATGCAAAACAGAATGGTGGAGAGCAAGCGGTTCGGCGCCCTAAACATTCTGTGAAAACCAATTTCAATTATCGATTTGATGAAGGTCGGGGCAATCTTAATCTGAATGTCAATTACAATGGAGATATGGCGGATATTGGTGGCGTTACTCTTGACGATTATGTGCTTGTTAATCTGGCTGGTTCATACAAAGTCAAACCCAATGTTGAGCTATATGCCCGTGTTGAAAATCTGCTGGATGAAGATTATCAGGAAGTCTTTGGTTATGAGACTGCCGGAATTTCCGCCTATGCAGGTATAAAAATTAAACTTGGAACTAATGAGTAATCAAAACCTTAGAACAGCTGAGGCTGGAGTTTTCCAGCCTCAGCTGTTGCTGACTGTATTTTTTCTATTCTTTTTCCCCTGCCTTGCTGACGCTGCTGACAGGCCCCTTCGTGTTGTCTCCATGAATTTATGTACCGATCAGTTTTTGCTGGCACTGGCTGATCGTGAACAGATTATATCTCTCAGCCCGTTTGCTACGGATAAGGCCTCTTCCTATCTGGGGGGAAAGGCAGCAGGTCTGCCTCGCATTCCGGGAGGTTCTGAATCAGTTCTCAGACTAAAACCAGATGTGCTGCTTGCCACTCAGTTTGACCGCAAAAGCAGTCTTAAGCTGGTTGAAAAACAGGGGGTAAAAGTTGTTGTTTTAAACTATCCCGGGAGCCTGAAGGAAATCGCAGAACAGTACCGTATTATTGGAAATGCCATTGGACAGAAACAGAGGGGCGAACAATATTATACCCGCTTCCTGGAAACGCTTAAAAAGAGCAGGCATATTTTTTCCATGCTTAAGATTTCTGCCCTGTATTATCAAAGTGGAGGCTATGCCTCTGGCCGACATTCACTTGTAGGGATGCTTTTTGATCATATTGGACTGAAAAATCATGCAAACAGACATAGTATTTCGTATTATGGCAACGTTTCTATTGAAGAAATAGTGGCCAACCCACCTGACATATTTATGATAGCGCGATATACTGATCAATCGGAAGATCAAGGACATAAAATGCTGGAACACCCTGCTTTAAAGCAAATCCTGGCTAAAAAAAGAGTAATTGCGTTTCCCGTCTCTGAAACCGTTTGCCCTGGCCCTGGCACTCAGGGAGCCCTGAAACGGCTTATCCAACTGCGGCAAAGTTACTGAAAACTATTGTCGCACTTGGCATTTAATACCTTGAACTCGATTTTTTTATCACGAAGTATACCCCTCATAATGGTGGTGCTTCAATAATTGTCACAATTTTGATACAGGAATCCTTTCTACTAAGATCTGAGCTTTAGGAAGATATTGGTTTAAAATACATGGAAAAAGCTACTTCAGAAGTCCACTATCGCACACTGTTTATCTCCGATATTCACCTCGGAACTAAAGACAGTCAGGCAGAGGCATTCCTCGATTTTTTCAAGCATTATAGCGCTGACAAAATCTATCTCGTTGGAGATATTGTCGATTTCTGGAAAATTCAGCGTAGAGGCGCTCACTGGCCTCAGGCTCAGAATGATGTCGTGCAGAAACTTCTTCGTGCTGTTCGTAAAGGCACGGAAATGGTTTATATCCCGGGCAATCATGACGAAGCTTTGAGAGACTATTGTGGCACGCACTTTGGCGGCATAGAGATTATGCTGCAGGATATTCACGAAACTGCCGATGGCAAACGCTATCTCATAATGCATGGTGATGAGTTTGACGTTGTCGTGAAATACTCCAAATGGCTGGCACATCTTGGTGACTGGGCCTATGAAGTTGCACTTCGCATGAACAGGTATTTCAATTTCTTCCGCAGAAAAACCGGACGTCCTTACTGGTCATTGTCTGCATTCCTGAAGAAAAAGGTAAAGGGTGCAGTCAATTTTATCGGAGACTTTGAGAACTCTCTGGCTCGTGAAGCCCAGACGCAAAAAGTTGATGGTATTATCTGTGGCCATATTCATACTGCAGCGATGCGGGATATCAAGGGCGTTCACTATATCAACACTGGGGATTGGGTAGAAAGCTGCACAGCTGTTGGAGAAACCTTCGACGGCAAGTTTGAAATGATTGACTGGATGAGCGAAGTCGAAACCCGGCATGCTCAGGAACAGCAACCACAAAAACTTAACGCTGTAGCTTAATGCCTTTAGACAAATAGTGATTTGTTTATCTCAATTTGGTTGAACTGCAACACCTTAATTCCTTAATATTAAAGGACAGCAGTTCTCCAATAAATTGATGTTAGGGAGCCTATGCGCGTACTTATTGCGACAGATGCCTGGCGACCACAGGTAAATGGGGTCGTACGCACTTATGAGCGGCTGGGTCAGGAGATTCAGGCGAGAGGCGGAGCCGTCAGATTTTTAACGCCAAGGGAATTCTATACCGTTCCCTGCCCCACTTATCCTGAAATCAGACTGGCATTTCTCAATACCGCTTCTGTGGCACGAAGGGTAGACAAGTTCAGACCTGACCATATTCACGTGGCAACCGAGGGACCCATAGGACTTATGACCCTTCGTTATTGCCTGAAAGAAGGCCGAAAGTTTACAACCAGCTATCACACACGTTTTCCCGAATATATGGCTGCAAGATTCCCGGTTAGAGAGTCCTGGTTCTATACAATTCAGCGCATGTTTCATAACTCTGGAAATGGCATGATGGTCGCCACCCATTCACTTGCAAAAGAACTTCAAACCAGAGATTTTCATAATATTATGCCCTGGTCCCGCGGAGTGGACACAGAACAGTTCCACCGCAGAAACGTCCGGCTCTTTGGTAATGATCCAGTTTTCCTTTATGTAGGCAGGGTTGCTGTAGAAAAAAATATTGAAGCATTTCTGCAGGCTGAATTACCCGGTAAGAAGGTGGTTGTTGGAGGTGGCCCACAACTTGAAATTCTTCGGGAACAATATCCTGATGTAATATTTACAGGCCCCAAAATGGGGGAAGAACTTGCAATGCACTATTCATCTGCTGATGTGTTTGTGTTTCCAAGTGTGACTGATACCTTCGGTATTGTGCTGATTGAAGCAATGGCAAGTGGCCTTCCGGTAGCAGCCTTCCCTGTTACTGGCCCAAGAGATATTATTACGCCAGGAATTACAGGTTATATGAATGAAAATCTGAGTGAAGCTGCGACTGCCGCACTGAACCTCAGCAGTGAAGCCTGTGTTTCAAGTGCTGCCAAATACAGCTGGAACAACAGTGCCAGACAATTTCTGGATAATATTGATAGCATCTATAACATCCCCAGCGCTTATGCTGCCTGATACAACACTGATATAAAATAATAAATAGATACTTCTTTTGGATTTATTTTGAATTAGTTGTTGGCATATCAGCTAAAATGGCTTACGGACAAATTTCTCCCCTTTTTTTGTCATAAGCATATTGCCATAATGTAATGGAAATCAATTACAGCGTGATGATATCAATGTATAATAACACTACAATATCCTGGGAACACAGAATATCTTTTCTGCTGAACTCTATTCTGACTTTTACTTTTGTTCTTATTCTTTTTTCGGGAACAGCACTGGCTGATCAACGTAAAGTTGCCCTGGTAATTGGCAATAATGACTATCTGCATGCGCCTAAACTCAGAAATGCGGGAAATGATGCCAGGGCCATAGCTACTGCACTCAAAGCTATCAATTTTCATGTTATTCTTGCAGAAAACCTGAATCTGCTTAAGTTCGCTGCTGTTCTTCAGGATTTTTCAAACCAGACAGAAAACGCAGATATTTCTCTGGTTTATTATGCTGGCCATGGCATTCAGGTTGATGGAACAACATATATTGTGCCAACCGATGCCCAGCTTAAAGGCAAGAAGGATCTGAAAAACCTGATACCGGCTGCCCGCGTACTGAATGGCTCAGCCAAAGCAAAGAATGTTTCAATCGTTATTCTTGATGCATGCCGGGATAACCCGTTATCGCGAAGTCTGTCTGAATCCAGAAGTGTCAGTCGCTCGACACTCATTGGAAGAGGCCTTGCAAAAATAGATGATGTGCCCAGAAATACTCTGGTTGCCTACGCTACACAGGCAGGCAATGTCGCACTGGATGGCCATGGTCAGAACAGCCCCTATGCTACCGCTATCATCAGGCACATTTCTCAACCGAACCGGGATATACGTATGGTGTTCGGCTCTGTACGGGATCATGTACTTGAAAATACCAGACTACAACAGGAGCCATTTATTTATGGATCCCTTGGTGGCAAACCTATCTACCTGCATACGACAGGCAGTACTCCCTCCAAAGTCAGCGTTACTCACGCCTTCAAACCCGTTGTAGTGAAAACAACAAATGCTCAGACTTTCAGAACTAATGAAATTATTCCGATTACGAATGAATTTGCCACATGGCAACATGCTAAACAATCCAATGACTGGGCACTGGTAGAACAATTGAGAATTGAATATCCCAATTCAATATATGGCATTGTTTCTGAAGCCCTTTTACAACAACAGGAAGCCGACGACTCTCTGACTGTCAGCATTGCAATCAGCAGATTGAGTAGACTGCGGGTAAACTTCTCACAACTTTCTGCTGATGCGATACGAACTGTTCAGAAAAAACTATCTCTTGCCAATTATTACAGTGGCAGCATTGATGGCAAAAACTCCAGAATGATGAAAAATGCTCTGTATGCCTTTATCAGAGACAGTTACAGAGGCGGCTTTGTATCCTACCACTCTATTCTTGCACTTAGTGAAATTGCTGACCTTGGCAACTCCGCAGCACAATTATCAGGCCTGTGGAGCGGACAATACTCCTATCCACGAGGGACAAGAGCTCCTGTTCGCTTTAAAATGAATCTGGTTCTGTCACAGGGAAAGATTTACGGAGATGTCTCAGAGCCGAACACATTCGGTCGCAAAACTTCAAAAAATCTTTATGCTAATTTTCAGGGCAAAATCCAGGGTAATAAGGTCAGCTGGATTAAAAAATATGATGGTACAGGCGGTGTCAGACATTCTGTAAGATATAAGGGTACCCTGGATCGCGGTAAGCGCAGAATTACAGGTACATGGCATATCGGCAGCGGTTCAGGCAGCTTTTATATAGCCCTGCAATGAGTATGTTTTAACATTCTTTCCACCATCCCGACGATTTGAACGCCATTGATTAAAAGCGAACTATCTTTTTCGCTTTTAATCAAATAAAACAGGCTAAAAGCCCTCTCCTTCGCCGTTTCTATGGAAAATATACAGAGAGTGTAATTCCCGAACCAATAGATTCAGGATTTTTAAAATAGCATAGCGCTATTGGTCATGATGGAAAGTAATATGAGATTGTATGTAAACTCAAAACGCGTAGCTCTGATCTTTGCAGCCTTACTGTTTTCACTTGCCTTCACAATGAGCCCCCTGCACCGGCAGGCAAAAGCAGTAGATAAAAAACTGGATTTCAAAGAATCCAGATATAATAATATCTTCGTATATAAACGCGGGCCATATATCGCTATGACGTTTGGCCATAACAAGCGCTTTTTTACCGAAACCATATATGATACCAGAGACGAAAAGGCATTACCTGTTACATACACACGATATATGACAGTCTCTCTGGCCTACTCGGGAAAAACTGAAAATATTCTCGAAATCGGCTTCGGTGGTGGACGAACCACGAAATATCTTCATGAACATCTGGGTAAGAATACTGCCATAACATCTGTTGAACTTGATCCTGCAGTTGTAGAGTTTGCCAAAAAGTATTTCGGTATTGAAAGCAAAAAGAATTTTAAAATCGTAGTAGCAGACGGACGTCGTTATCTGGCCAAAACACCGGATAAAAAGTGGGATGTAATTATGATTGATGCCTATCGTGGGCCATTCGTTCCATTCCACCTGCTAACCAAAGAATTTTTCCAGAAAGTTAAAGACAAGCTGAGCAATGGTGGCATTGCTGTACAGAATATTGAACCATCTACAATGATGTTCGATTCTGCCATTTCCACAATAGCGTCAGTTTTTGATCATATTGATTTATTTGAAGCAGATGGAAATGTTGTAGCTGTCGCCTATAGCGGTAAGCAGAAATCACAGGAAGAGCTGCTGAAACACGCACAGAATATTCAAAACAAGTACGACTTTAAATATAACCTCGGAAATATGCTCAAATCCAGAAGAGTGGTGATCAACAAAAAAATCAAAGGCAAGATTTTAACGGATGACTTTGCACCAGTAGAATCTCTTCTTGCCATTCAAAGGCATAATAAAAAACTCGATGGTCTTTCAGAGAAAGCAGTCAAATGATTTCAACTAGAAATATAGCCGTTTTATCAGTATTTTCCTGTTTGTTTATTATTGGCTTCGTTCTTATGGGCTATGAGATGCTGGGTAGCCGCTATCTTAACCCACATTTTGGAGGGGGCATCACCACATGGGCAGGATTGATATCAGTAGTCCTTCTTGCCATGATGGTTGGCTATCTCACAGGAGGATACCTGGTTGATTCCAGGCCTAATATAGATCTTCTGAGCTTTTTATGTTTCTTCGCAGGACTATCGATTGCCTCAATGACATTGATTGCTGATCAGTTGCTATCAGCGATTCTTGCTGCCTTTGGAGATCAACTGATCGGTGTATTACTGGCGGCTGCGGCTATATCCTTTGTCCCGGTTGCATTGCTTAGCGCTAGCTCCCCATTTGTGGTTCGTCTTTTGTTACAGGACCTTAGAACGGGAGGCATGACAGCTGGCTGGGTTTATGGTGTTTCAACGCTTGGTAATGTGTTCGGAACACTTGTAACCACCTTTGCTTTCATACCGGCCTTTGGCACACGGGCTATCACATTATATTTTGGCATTGCCCTGATATCGCTCAGCATCATTATTTTTATTTTTCGCAATCGTATAACTCTTGGCCTTGGAAAAACCTCACTACAGACTGCCGTTACTATACTGGCATTTCTTATTATATTTAATCCTGTAAGCACAAAAGCAGCTCCTGCACTTGACCTTGATGCGAATTATCCGGAAGGCCCTGTCTGGCATAAAAATAAACTCTATTACGCAGAGATGTCAGGCAACCGTGTCGCTGTTCTGGAAAAAGATAAGCCAAGTACTTTCTGGAGTGAGAAGAAATGCGGCCCTACTTCTATATCCAGATATGGCAAGAACAGTTTCCTTGTTTTGTGCCACCTTACGGCAAAGCTTGTGGTGCTGTCTGAAGATGGGCAAAAGCTGAAAGAAATATCACATGCCGGATCCCGGCGCCTCTTTCAAAACCCGAATGACAGCCACAGTGATGGCAAGGGTGGTGTTTTTTTCAGTGATGCCGGCATTTTTCAAAAAGGGGCCAAAGCATCAGGTATCGTTTATCATCTGAGCCCGGAAGGTCGCCTGCATAAAGTTGCTGAAAATCTTTATTATGCAAATGGCATTGCTTTTGATGCGGAAAAACAGATCCTTTATGTCTCCGAGCATCTGGCCGGTAAAGTATGGGCCCTCCATATACGAAAAGATCTTTCTATCAAAAAAAAAGAAATGCTGCTTGATATTTCCACACTATGGAAAGCAAGCGATATTGATTATGCAGAGACAGGGCCTGATGGTATTGAATTACTGGGTAATGGTGCAATAGCAGTAGCCATATATGGCAAGAGTACAATTCTTATTTTACATAACAATAGTGCGAGCAAATATGAAATCGGCGCAAAGTTCGTTACCAATATAGCAGGCAATGGAAAGAAAATAGCTATTACAGGTTCTCATTCAAACCAGATATACCCGTACCGGGGCCGTGTCAGAATTATTGCTATATCTGACATGAAGGAATATTTAATACAATGAGAGTTTCCTGGTTCCCTGATACAGTATTAATATTACTCTTTTCATTTTTTAGCATCTGCAATTTTAGTGCAGCAAATGCGCTTGGGCCAGTAGCATCAGAGTCATCAGAACTGGTTGCTCGACAATTTTCTAAAACAATTGCTAAATGTGTTTCAAGGCAGGATACTGATCATATCATATTCAATGGTTGCATAGACTGGCATTCTTCCGTTCATGGAATGTGGGCTCTTATTGCCTATATGCGGGCCACAGGAGACAAAAGATATGAAAACCTGGTATTTGATAAATTAACAGAACAGGACATTCAGGCAGAGTACGATTTCCTTAAAGCAAATCCTCGTTTTGAAATGCCTTATGGCCGGGCATGGTTTTTACGCCTCGCTATTGAATATTCCAAATATACCGGCCGCAAAGAATTAAAGAAAATGGCAGATCATGTGCTTTTTTCGATGATTAAATATTACTCTGCCAAGCCCCCCCGCCCACTGGATATAAGCTATAATAACTCAGCATGGGCGCTGATAAATATGCTGGATTATGCGCAATATACTAAGAATGCCTATGCTGTCAGGTTCATTGTCAGTACTGCCAGAAAGCACTTCTATGTCGAAGACCTGCAGTGCCCAAAACATGTTGAGCGTGGGCATTTTATGGCTGTCTGCTCCAACTGGGCATGGCTTGTAGGGAAAGTTGTTCCCAAAGTAAAGTTTCAGGACTGGCTAACAAAGTTTTATCAGACTAACGGTTACCCTACCCCCGCTATATCACTATTAGGCTGGCATCATTACGGTCTGAATTTTAGTCGCTCATGGGGATTAATCGAACTTTATAATATTACCGGACAGAAAAAATTCCTCAAACTATCTGCGGATCACTTCCGTATCGGATACAGATCTCCAAAGAACTGGAGAGGCAGTTATCGGGGTGTGGGCCATTGGGTTCCGCAATTCGGCATGTTTGCCTTGCAACCTTCTTTTGGAAAAGAGAGAGGCAGGTAACCTCTCTCTGGCATGTGCTATTTTAGAGGCCTGCCAATACTTGAGTATTTAAAACCAAGTTCTGCTGCTTTTTCCGGTTGGAAAATATTTCTCAGATCAACCAGAATATCTCCACGCATGGCTTCCTTTAATTTAACCAGATCCAATGCACGGAATTCATTCCATTCAGTCAGAACGACTGTTGCATCTGCATCCGCAATGGTATCATTAATATTTTCGCACCACACCACGCCAGGCAATAGTGGCTCGCCCTGCTTCCGACCTTCAGGATCGAATACACGCACTGTAGCTCCTTTTTCCTGTAAAGTTGGCAGAATAACGAGACTTGGCGCCTCCCGCATATCATCAGTATTTGGTTTGAAGGTAACACCAAGGATTGCGATATTTTTTCCCTGCAGATCACCATCTATCGCTTCTTCAACCCGTTTAGCCATACTAATCTTGCGTTCATCATTAACCTTCTGCACCTGCTCTACCAAACTCAAAGGTGATTTATAGTCTCGAGCAGTTCGTGCAAGGGCGGATACATCTTTGGGAAAGCATGAGCCCCCATAACCTGGTCCGGGATGCAGAAATTTTGAACCGATGCGGTTATCAGCACCAATTGATGAAGCGACTTCCTGAACGTTAGCCCCTACTTCCTCGCAAAGATCTGCAACTTCATTGATAAAACTGATTTTCATCGCAAGGAATGCATTAGCAGCATACTTTGCTAGTTCAGCAGATTCTCTGCCAACAAACATAACCGGAGCATTACGAAGAGCCAGCGGCTGGTAAAGCTGCTGCATAATTGTTTTGGCACGGGGGTCATCACAACCAACAAGAACACGGTCTGGATGCGTAAAGTCCTGTATTGCAGAACCTTCTCTCAAAAATTCCGGATTGGAACATACTCCAAACTCTGCATCAGGACGCAAAGCCCGCATACGCTTTTCAATTTCCCTGCTGGTGCCAACAGGAACTGTGGATTTGGTTGTAATCACTGTATACCCCTGAAGGTACGGAGCAATTTCCTCTACTGCCGCATATACATAAGATAAGTCAGCATGGCCATCACCACGGCGCATTGGCGTCCCAACAGCAACAAAAACGAGGTCTGCTGACTTCACTGCTTCAGGCAGATCCATCGTGAATTTCAAACGGCCGGCTTTTATATTTCTCTCCACAAGGGCATCAAGACCCGGCTCAAATATAGGAATTTCTCCATTATTCAGCTGATCAATCTTGCTCTGTTCCTTGTCAATACACGTTACATCCCAACCAAACTCGGAAAAGCAAGCCGCAGAAACCAGACCTACATATCCGGCGCCTATCATACATATTTTCATAACACCCTCGATTCAAGCATACATAATAATGTGGGCTGTAAAGTTTCTAAAAGACTGATGAAAAATGCCGTATAAAAATGACAGTACGAATAAGTTTTCTTTCATCTCAAATATTTTTTATCTAAAACATACAATAACTGACTAAACACCACATTAACCCGTTCCATACGGAATATGTGAATAACATAATTGTTCCTGAACACAAGCCTAAAACCCGGATTAACTCATATTGATTCGGAAGATTGGATTAAGGAACAGCATTGACCAAGGGCAGGATTTTATGGGGCTGGAAATTGAGTACAAATTCACAATAAAAGATGAAAGCTGGAGAACGGTAGCGCAAAACCCACGTAAATTACGGCAGGCCTATCTGGCGCGTGAAGGAAAAAGTGCTATCCGGGTCAGAATTTATGATGATATAAGCGCAAAAATTACAATAAAAGCTGCAGTATCAGGTCCTGTTCGCCAGGAATTTGAATATGATATCCCTGTCGCGGATGCTGAAAAGCTTATGCAGCTTTCATCGGGTTATGCCATTGAGAAAACCAGATATACCATTGCACAAGGTGATTTGACCTGGGAAATCGACGAATTTTTTGGTGAAAATGAGGGCCTGATAATAGCCGAAATTGAGCTTCAGGATGTAAACCAGAAGTTTGATAAGCCCTCCTGGCTTGGTGATGATGTTACTGATCAAAAGCGGTATTACAACTCTAACCTGACGGCACTTCCATTTGCCCGCTGGACCGGTTGAGCTCCAGGAATCTTGATGTTATCTGCATTTCCTTATAACGGATAGCCCGGCGCGCTTCTGCCTCCTCGTCACTGCCCCATTGCGCAACCTGCCAGTCTTCATCAACATGGGCAATTTCCCAGGTTTTCTGCAGATCCAGATAGTTATTTGCGTGCGCTATTGCCAGAACAGCCGAACCCAGCATTGAAGTCATATTGTGGAGTGCGCTCAGCTCATAGACATCAAAATTTTCAAGATGCCCCTTCGCATTATTGATAGACAGCTCCGGCTGTTCAACATGGATAATCCCGGCGATGGTTTTCAGCCTGATATCAAGCTTTTCTTCAAACATGGCAAGTACTGGGTCCCAGGCCTCACATTGTTTCTGAAAAAGCTCCTGTGGGCTTTCACTTCGATAGCAAAGTAAATCAGACGAAATATAACCGGCTATTTCCAAAATAATCGTATCCTCGCGTCCCTTTACGCGATCAATAGCCGTGTTAGCCAGTTTGGTTAACAGCATATTGGCGGGATCAATATGCTCTTCCTGTGCATCCCATTCATCTGCAATTGCCAGCGCTAAAGGCTTGCTTGGTATGACCAGTGGGTTTTTTACAGGAGTTTTGATAGATTTTCCGTCAAGCTGAACTGAAAAACCGTTGTCAGTTTTCTCAATGCCGACATCTTTGTAAAATCGACGCATCAGTTTTTTTTCCATGTCAGCTTTCGACATGAATTTTGGACCGGACTTTATTTCTCCGGTGCCATTATTATCGCTCATCAGACGGCTTCTCTCTGTTCGCAGAAACTGGTAAGTATTGACTGAAGCTCGGAAAAATTATCAACGACATGCTTTGCGCCAGTTTTTTTCAGGCGGTTTACATCATGATAGCCCCAGGAAACACCAATCGGAGTTACCTTGGCGATTTTCCCCATCTCCATATCAAAGCTGGTATCTCCTATCATAACCGTACGGCTTTTTTCAATACCAGTGTCTCTCAAAGCTCTTTCTATCATTTCAGGATGAGGTTTTGAGCGGGCATCATCTGCCGTCTGTAATGTCTGGAAATGTCCACGAAGATCATGCTCATCCAGAACCCTGAGTAGCCCCTTGCGGGATTTTCCGGTAGCAATGCCCAGAAAAACATCATCACGTTTATACAGTGAGTTCAGAGTTTCACGTGCACCGGCATATATAGGTTCCTCATAGGCTGAACGTTTACGATTTACCGTATAGGCATCCTTATATGCAGCAACCAGAGATTTGATTAGATTAACATTAGCTTCTCGATGCAGATACCAGACGGCCTGATCAAGTGATAGCCCCACAACCGAGAGAACATCCTCCCTTGATGGACTGGGTAAATTGTGAGAACCAAAAGCATCCTGCATGGCAGCAACGATGCTGTGTTGGCTATCTACCAGTGTTCCGTCGAAATCAAAAAGTATAAGAAACATAACAATTACCCGGATCTTTCGGATCTACAAGAGACCTTCATCTACCCCACAAAGTGCCGACACACTCAGCCCTGACAGAAAGAATATTTTATAGTAGGAAAAATTATGATAAATTATTAAATGATCTAAATCCGAAGGGTAATTAGTTTAAGCATAGAAAGTTTAATTGTCCTCAGGAATCTTGCACCATATGCCATATCTCCATGCAAACCAGGGAGGGTGATAGACTTTTGTCAGATCCGGAACTGGGTCAAATCCATGTGTTCCACCAGGCCTGCAGCGAATAAGCCTTGATAGCGTGAGCCATCCACCTTTCCATGCTCCATTTTTTTCAATCGCCTCCAGTCCATATGCCGAACAGCTTGGTGCATGACGGCAGGGCCATCCCATAAACGCCTTGAATGAATACCGATAGAAATAGATTGGCGCTTTGAGCAATATTCTGGGAATGCGGCTGAGTTTCACTTGTAAGGAGTCCCATCTTTACGAGTGAATATCGTCACACCATTCTCTCGCTTTGCCAGCATATCAATATCAGGATAAGTCACTTCCTCATCGACGCAGCGTGTCCCGACTTCAAATAATACAGCAGGCATATCAGATTTGTTTATAATACGATGTCCATCAGGATTTCCTGCAGGAAATCCAACTACCATGCCAGGAGTGAGAACAGTCTCTCCAGCATCTGTTTCGAGAATAACTTCACCTTCCATAACGAGTACAAACTCTTCTTCATTTAAATGCCAGTGACGAGCAGAAGATATACAGCCAGGCTCAAGAATCACGTGATTAACACCAAACTGGGTTAAACCTACCGCATCTGAAAGAGAGCGTTTTACGCGCCCATCAAAGCCGGCCTTGAATTCCTCGGGATAAATTGTGCCACGTCGTTCTTCAACTTCTTCAAAACTATTGATAATACTGATTTTTTTGTCAGACATTAGCTTCTATCCTTCTATTTTGGATAATGCCTCTTGTACTGCATCAAATACAAGTAATGTCGAAGCATGTCGCGCTCTGAAATGCCTCACATTCTCCAGCAATCCAAGCTCCGCCCACTTTCCTTCCGGTTTTGGACCTTCTTCTTTCAACATTTCACGCATCCGGGCGCTGATTTCGCGTAACTCCTCTGCTGAACTGCCTATAATATTTTCAGCCATAATAGCTGCAGCTGACTGCCCGAGAAGACAGGCTTCCACTGTCTGGGCATAGTCCTGAACGATGTTACCGTTCATTTTTATCTCGACTGATATGGTCGAACCACACATTTTTGAATGTGCTGTTGCTGTCGCATCTGGCGCATCTAAATGACCAATATGCGTGATATTTGCAGACTTTTCCAGTAATTCAGGCGCATAAATATCATCCAGTTCAGCCATTTATCTTTCCTCGTTTATACTGCTATAGTCTTGCATGGTGGCACTAAGCTATATATATGCTTTCATAGTGAATTTCGAAATAGTTCGCATAATATTTCCTATTTACCAGTAAAAAGGCCGCAGGACCTGTTAACGCTAGCAATTGATATATGTGGCGTTGATATATAGGAATAGTAACTTGCAAACACAAAAATGTCACAATAATGCAGAGTTGAACAATCCGGTCCATATATGATATGAAGTCACTTCCAATTGTTATATTATAACATAAACCAAGTGACTTGCGAAATATGTGCGGGCCCTTCCCCCTTTGAAAGGCTATGAGAATAATGGATGCCATTGTGGAAAAACAACCTCTGAACGCAACAGAAAATGCCAAACTTAATGGCAGAAAACCAAAGCCAACACGTGAGGAAGCTGAAGAAGCCGTCCGTACGCTACTTGCCTGGACAGGTGATGATCCTGACAGAGAGGGCCTTCTGGATACGCCAAAACGTGTTGTTAAAGCTTATGAAGAGTTTTTCAGTGGATATGATGAAGACCCGGTCAAAAGCCTTTCCAAGACATTTGAAGAAGTTGGCGGGTATGACGATATCGTAATGTTACGCGATATTGACCTCAATTCACATTGTGAGCACCATATGATCCCGTTTATCGGAAAGGCTCATATTGCCTATTTCCCGACTGAAAATGTGGTTGGAATTTCCAAGCTTGCCCGTGTGGTCGAAATTTATTCCCGTCGTCTTCAGACGCAGGAAACCATGACGGCACAGATTTCTGAAACAATCGAGCAGGCTTTGAAGCCAAAAGGAACTGCTGTGATGATTGAAGCTGTTCATCAGTGCATGTCTCTGCGTGGTATTCAGAAGCCAAATGTTGCTACAATTACCACTCAGTTTACTGGTATCTTCAAGGATATCGAGCAGCAGAAACGTTTCCTTTCACTGATTGGCAAATAAGAGCATTGAATGTCCGAAAGCAAATCTGACCAGATTAAATTTGCTGAACGTGCTGGCAAAGATGAACTAGAGCTGGGATCTGCGTTTGCTCCAAAATTTGGAGATGATGGAACGATCCCGGCAATTACCACTGATGCAGACAGTGGTGAAGTCCTCATGTTTGCCTTTATGAACCGCGAGTCGCTCTCCCTTTCTATTCAAACCGGCATTGTCCATTACTGGAGCCGTTCCAGAAATCAACTCTGGAAAAAAGGTGAGACCAGCGGCAACCTGCAGCATATTGTTGAGATGCGGACTGATTGCGATCAGGATGTCCTACTGGTTCGTGTTCATATGGAAGGTGATGGTGCTTCCTGCCATCAGGGATACAAATCCTGCTTTTACAGATCACTGAAAGCAGTCGGAAATAACACCTCCGAGCCTGAGCTTGTTTTCAATGATGAGAACAGACTGTTTGATCCTGCTGAGGTTTATAAGTAGGTAACATAACGGCTTTAATTTGTAGGATAGTGTTTATTTATATAAGTCGAGATAAGATCTGACACATCTCTCTTGAAAAGGAGAGGGTTACCGNNCGTCGAGACTTGATCATCTTGCGCATAGCAACCCTTAAGGCTCCTGCACGTCCCAACTCTGGGTTAGCTGTTTGTGCTTTCAGGCTGGTTGTAATCAGATCTACTGTCGCGTTTGAATCTACAGCCCAGTGTGATACCAGCAAAGCCCTTGCTCCGGCATAAAAGAACGCTTTGGCAAGGCCGGACATGGGTTCCGCTCCCGGTTTGTCTCCTGCAGCCGTGTTGCAGGCAGAGAGAATCACCCAGTCAGCGTCCAGTTTGAGTTGAGTGATTTCGGAAGCAGTCAGCAGGCCATCGTCTTCTTGTGTTGCTGTGTCCGGTGGTGTCAGCATAAGCGAAGGTTCAGCCTTATATTTCAAAAGACTTTGTGTTTCTCCCGAAAGCAAGCCATGTGTTGCAAAATGGATGACTTTTGCATTTTTCAAGGCACCTTCAGTTGATAGTTTTTTGATGTTTGTTTCCGTTGCNNTTGCCTTTGCACCGAGCTTGACAGACTGAGCCTTTGCACCAAGCACATCGGCAACGGCACAGAGTTCGTCTGCTGTTTCAGGGAGGGGGTATTGGCGTTTTAACAATGTGAGATCAACCCTGCCACCACGAAAGAAACTGGTAATCTTTGACGGCAAATGCCAGCCTGCAACCTGCAGAGTTTTCTTGCTACTGAAATCACAGCTTTGTTTTTTCCAGGCGCTCCGGTCCTTGCCGGATGGCCCTGTCAGTAACGGGTTGCCAATGCCGAAGAATGGATCGGAAGCACGACTACTCTTCGATGTTCTCCTCAGTGCTTTCAGACTAGATACAGATGGAAGGACTGTCAGATCATGCTCATCAATCAACCATTTAAGGCCGCTGTAGTTAACAAAAGCACTCGGTTTCTCAGTCAGCAAAACCTGAAAGGGCAGACTGGTCAGAGGGCCTGACGGAACCAGAAGAAGCTTCTTTCCCTTAATCAACTCTTTCACCTGACCAAACAGGCCTTCATAAAGAAGGTAAGCAATTTCCTTGTTGAAAGGCAGGCTATTATTTGATTTTAAATCCGCATACTTCAGGTTTATATCAAGCAATTGGTTACATAGTTTTGCTGTCTGAGCTTTCCCCCAGCTCGCATGATCCAACCCGCAACGCAATGTCTTGACCATATCAGTCAGGGCTTTGGTCCCAAGCTCCGAACGAACCCATTTCATCTGAGTTTTTGTAACGACCCAGATGAAGGTTTCTTCTTCGGTCTTTTTCCATTTTGGCGTATCGACAATATAAACGAGTGCTTCATCATTTCTGAGCTGGCCTTGTACCTGAGCGACGCTCAAAGGCCTGGAATTGGCAAGCTCAGCATACTCAGGAAAGTCTTTGGAGAATGTCGCATCAATTTCACCAATGCGCTTTTCAGTGGCCTGTAACTGCTCACGCAATTTCTTTTCCACATCGGCATTACGCTTCTTCGGAGGAAGTCCAAGAGCTTTACTCAACTGAGCATCAAACCCTTTCCAACCCTGCACAAGATCCTGCCTTTCCCGTACAAGCTCCGCCAGACGGTCATTGCCAGCCCCCACGCGCACTGCCATTTGCGACAAAGCCGCAGATGCCCCTGTACCTTGTATCCATTGCAGGCGAGAGAATGTCTTTGATCCTTGTAATGATTTTGTTTTGGGTTGGCTTTCCAATGAGCGATAGGCGGCTTTGAGATACATCTGGAAGTCGATAGTTTTTCTCTGCGCCTCTGTTTTCTTCTGCCCCGCCAGACTATCGGCTCCAACCAACCCTGTTCTATTTGCATAACCTGACGTCCCGTGATCAAATAATGTCTCTGCCAGAGTCCACTTTTGTTGATCATAATATAAAAACGCCAGATTGTTGACGCTTAAGAGCGTATCGGGATGCTCTTTACCAAGCACGCGCTCTGACGCCT
>JBOEGA010000039.1:0-51921 GCA_050633205.1 Methyloligellaceae bacterium
AAAAATTATCTTTGGGCCAAGTGGTGGAGTAGGTGGACATCCATTCGATGATTGTCCGGCTTATGAGAACAGTCGTGTAAGTGAGATACGGGTCTGGTCAGGGAGTTGCGTCGATGCAATTCAGCTTGTCCTCGATATTGATGGTGAGAACTGTGAATATGTAAAACACGGCGGAAGTGGCGGAAATCTGGGCATTGTCAAACTTGGATATGGTGAGCATGTTACGGAAATTTATGGCAGGTACGGCAGCTATGTAGACTCGCTGAGTATCAGAACCAATAAAGGTCAGGTTCGTCGTTTTGGCGGGCAGGGTGGCCATGCCGAGTTTATTTTTACCGCTCCTGACGGTTTTTCTTTAATTGGTTTCTGGGGCAGGGCAGGACACATTCTTGACGCAGTTGGCGTTCATATGGCTAGAGTTGTTGAAGATGGTACCAGTTAGGTTTGGACAGTGCACCTGACCTAACTTGCCTGTCTATGTTGCAAATGCAATATGTTGAAGATTCGTACCTCACATTTTCTCAAAAAAGATTTATTTTTTATAAAAATGCACTCGCAAATCTGCGGCAAATAGTGCATGATAAGAATCACAAAATCAAACAACTTAAAATATTGTATTTCATGCAGATAGCCCTTTCGCATGTTTGAGGCTTCTTGCCTGAACGCGAACCATGGTGCCTGGAATGATCCGTACGTCTCTTTTTGTGATCGCAACTACATTTCTTATTGCCTTTTTTGTTTTTCAGGATCGTACTGAACGCAAGGTTGCTTTGGTTCTTTCTGTAACCAGTAACGACTACCACACTTCCAGGGAGTTTTTTGATACACCTACGCCTGATGTTGCTCTGACACTCAGCAAGCTTGGTTTTGAGGTGATTGAAAGCATCGAGCCGGACAGGACTACTCTGGTAAAACGGATGCAGGAATTTGCCGCTTCTCTAAAGACTGCTGATGTGGGGTTGATATATTATTCTGGCAATATTGCTCAGTTTTCTGGCCGAAGTTACCTGATACCCGCTGATATGAAAGTGAACCAGCCCTGGTTGTTTGAAACTTACGGTGTCTCTATTGATCCGCTGCTGCATGAAATGGGCAGGCAGGTAAGACATAGCTTTGTTTTTCTGAATGCATGCCGGTTGAGCTGGAGCCGCTATGACAAGCGTTGTTATGGTTTGTCACGCATAGGCGCAGGCAGAAATATACTTGTCACCCATGCAAATCAGCCAACCGGTAATAAATATCCGCACCGGCAGAATGAGGCTGTTTTTGTAAAGGCTTTGACTGCTAACCTGATGAAACGGGATATGCCTGTAAATCAGGTGTTACGTAACATTTATATGGATGTGAATATTGCAACCCGGTCTGAACAGGTTCCCTGGACTGAAAACGGACGAGGAAAACGCTTTGTATTCAATAAAACCAAAGCAATACCTTTTGAGCAGTGGAAGTCATTTCCGCCCAAGGTCGCGTCTATTATTCCTATTACGCTGGAAAAACCGGTCGAGGTTAAGATCAGTCAGGTCGCTGCAGTTCAGAAAGCACCTGATATTGTCGTAAAGGATAAGAAACCTGTCGCAGAGCCTGTGAAGGTTGCCGAACCGGAGAAGAAGCTGTCTCAGCTTCGTATGGATAAGAAAACCGCTATTCAGGTTATGCAGAAAAAGCTGGCAAGTTTCAGTTGTTATTCGGGGCGCATTGACGGCATATGGGGGCGTCGCAGTAAAAGAGCGGTCAGAAAATTCCGGAAACGGGTTAAGGTTGCCGGTCTGACAACCCAGCCAGATCTCGAATTATTTAAAGTAGTTGCCCGCTATGAAGGCCCTGTTTGTGGCCGTGCATGTGCTGATGGGAAAAGAAAAGGCCGTGATGGGCAGTGCAGGGCAGTTGAGCAGGCTAGCCTGCATTATATTCCTGTAATTATGGAGGAGGATACGGCTCCGGTTAAAGTTCGCGTTGCAAAAAAAGCAAAGAAAAGAAAGCTGCTGCGCAAAGCTAAAACAAGACGAAAAGTTACAAGGCTCAGAAAAAAACGTTCAAGGCGTTACAGGGCCCGCACTCGTAGACACAGGAAAACTTACCGGAAACGTGCCCGCCGCCGTTATGCTGGAAAACGATCCCGCAGCAGGCGGAGCAGAAACCGCAGTAGTAGGCGCTACGCACAGTATCGCAAAAACCCTTTTAGAAAAATATCCAATTAGCTGTTCAGGCCTATAGTGCCCATTGAGTAGATGTAAGGGCAACCTGTGCCAGAAACTCACCAAAGGATATGCCGGTTATCGCAAAAGCTGAGTAGAGCCCAAAAAACAGGCTGGTGACAAAAGTGCCAGCCAGAATATGTACAACCGTGTTTGATTGATAGATGCTGTGGATCCTGCTTTTTTCAATTTCTCTCAGTTCTGGCTGATAGTTCGAGCCGGGACTGTAGGGGAGTTGTCTCGCGAGAGTTCTGCTGCTCCGCGAAAAACCAAGAAACATTCCCCCAAGTCCATACATCATATGTAGTCCAGCAGGTAGAATGATCATCAGTAACATTCCGGTAACGATCAGCCCTTCTCCAAATGGTTCTCTGGCTGCTGTAATGACCATAGACCTCCATTCCACACTAACAGGTTCATTTCCATAAGAAAGTAACAGCTTAATCAGTTCAACTGCGTTTGGCAGAAGAACTGACAGCACGACCTGCAAAGCTAAAACCGCTAAGATGTTCAATAATATAAGGCGCATAATCGCGAGGGAGTTTTTCCCTTTTATACTCTGGATTATAATATGCCTGCTGAAAGCCCATAAAATCTGACTGATAAACGCATTGATGCCCGGTAACAGAGCATAAAAGATAAGTATAACTGTTGTTGTTTCCAGCTTTCCGGCAAAGGCAACAGCAAAGACAAATGCGCTGGCTCCGGCAAATGCTCCAAAACATGCACTTTCGATAGCCGCGGCTTCACTGGTTCCGGCATCTGTGCCTACAAAAGCCACAACCCCTGTAACAGAACATGCAACGGCACAGGCAAAAGCCCCGGCAAAGATGAAGTCATTCGCAAAGGCCCCGGAAAAAATAAATGCGCTGCTCACTGCAACAGTTCCTGCAATTGCAACTGCAAATAAGCCCACAAGCAGGCCAGATAAGACACCCGTTCGGTCCGGGTTTATAGTCATAAACAGTCCGGCAATTCTCTGGGGTATGTTGTTTATGTATAAAACAATCTGATCCAGCCTTATAAATATAAAGAAGTTCAGAATAAATATGCCGGAGAAAGCGCAGATAATGAGAAAGCGATAAATAGGGTTGTCGGTTGATACCAGTAGCTGTAAGGAGCCCATTCTGCTTTCACCTGTTATTCCCCAGGCCACAATAAATAGCAGTAACTGATAGAGAAATGTCATGGCAAAACAGCGGTTAAAGGCTTTGAAAGAATAGGGTTTTGTGAAAAAGTACTGTATGGAAAAAGACAATTCACGCAACGAAAGCTGATAACTCTTAAGACAGGGAGCCAGAGCCAGTCTTTCAATTATTCTTTTACGTGCAGATGCTTTTCGAGAGCTTAGTCTGGGTTCCAGTTGCGGGAAGAGGATCATATAGGTTGTCAGGATCAGCACGGTGACTGCTACAATAAAACTAAAGCTGCCCCAGGCAAATAAAGCTTCCAATGTTTAGCCCTTTTTCCATAAGCTTTTGTTTTTAAAGGTGTTATTCTGGAATATGGAAGCGCAATGCGGTCATTTTGAGGAGGTATAAAGGTAATTGTCCGTGTGGGGAGTTTTGTCGCACACGGAACATTACCCCTGCTTCTCCCAGCGGCCCTGTCCGCTTTGGCGCCAGTAGGTTACTTCGCAGCCTGCGGCTTTGGCGACTTTCCATTGTGAGCGGGCGTGGTTTACGGCCTGTTCGTCGAGGCCGTCAAACATGAAGACTGCACGTTCATAGGTATTGAGATCGCTGGTTGATGCACCGTCAATCATGAAGCGGATAGCGGCCTTGTTCGGGTTTACATCGTCAGTTGTAAGGAAAACGGGCTGTTCGGCCTGATAATCGTCTTTTGCCGTGCCATGAGGAAGGAATGATGCATCATTATAAGTCCATAATAATGTGTCGAGCATCATAATGCGCTCTTCGCTTGATGCGTGGACTACTGCGTTCCACCCTCTTTGCAAAGATTTTTCCAGCAGGCCCGGCAGGACCTGTTCCAGTGTAGTGCGCTCCAGATGATAAAACAGAACTTCAGTTGGCATATTATAACTCAGAATACAAAAACGGCTGGAATCATTTTACATGATTCCAGCCGTTTGTATCGGGTAAATCTTATTCAGAGTCTTCTGCGGAGCCACTTTGTAGCAGGCCGTAGTTCTCCACGCCGATGTTGCCAAGCAGTTCAAGCTGGGTTTCAAGCCAGTCAATATGGCCTTCTTCGTCCTCGATAAGTTGTTCGAAGAGTTTCATAGAACCGTAATCTTCTTTTTGACGGCACATGTCGCGGGCTTCCATATAAAGAGTGCGCGCACTGTATTCTGCCTTCAGGTCGCATTCCAGAATTTCTTTAAGGTTCTGACCAATAAGTAGTCCGTCAAGCTGTTGGAGGTTTGGTAAACCTTCGAGGAACAGAATGCGCTCAATCAATTTGTCAGCATGTTCCATTTCCTCAATAGACTCTTCGCGCTGCTTTTTGGCCAGCTTTGTAAAGCCCCAGTCATCAAGCATACGGTAGTGGAGCCAGTACTGGTTCACAGCAGTTAGTTCATGACGTAGTGCTTTGTTAAGATAATCAATAACCTGATCGTCGCCCTTCATAATCCACTCCAAGTTTAGAATTGTTCTAAAGTGAAGAGTTAAGGTGTGTTTGCGGGGCTGTCAACCTTTTCGTGTATTTTTAATCCGGGAACTGAAGTAAGGGTGGATAAGTCTGCTATTAATCATGACGATCAGCTATGGATTTTGACAGGCTGTTTCGAAGATCAGTTAGCTCATTGACCAGCCGGGTAACTTCCTCAAGATTCTGTTCAGTGATACAGCCTATTGATTTGGCAATACCCATTGCTTTTGTGCTGATAGCAGCGCCTTCAGAGGTAAGTTTGATCAGGACCTTGCGTTCGTCGGTTTTATCGCGCTGGCGCGTTAAATATCCAGTTGTTTCAAGGCGTTTGAGAAGCGGTGTCAGTGTTCCGGAATCAAGAAACAGCTTTTCACCAATAGCCTTAACGGTGATATTATCCTCTTCCCAGAGCACCAGCATAACCAGATATTGGGGGTAGGTGAGGTTTAAAGGCTCGAGTATCGGTTTATACACTTTTGTATAGGCAAGAGAGGTTGAGTAGATGGCAAAGCAAAGCTGGTTATCTATGGTCAGCAGGGGATGGAGTTTGTTATCTGTCATTAGAACCTCAAATTACCGGGCTTAAAGGCTTGTTTCTATTCATATGTATGAGCTGAGAGGTAGCGTCAAGGCTTCACATTAAGTTGACATTAATATATTAATAAACAATTATATTGCACGCAATGTAATATTTGTATATAGCTATGCCCATCAATTAAAAAGGACAGATCGATATGAAGATATTGTATTCTACAAAATCCTGGGCTACAGGCGGACGTACGGGTCAGGCTGCAAGTGAAGATGGCAAGCTGGAAGTTACGCTCAGCACACCAAAGGAACTTGGCGGAGACGGCGGAGAAGGGACTAACCCTGAGCAGCTGTTTGCTGCTGGTTATGCAGGATGTTTTCTTGGTGCAATGAAGGTAGTTGCCGGCAAGACTGGTGTTGCACTTCCTGAAGACACAAAAGTTGTTGCAACTGTTGGTCTTGGTATGGGCGAAGACAAAGCGCTTGGTCTTGATGTTGAGCTGGCTGTTACTATTCCGGGTTTTGAGCAGGCTGATGCCCGGAAGCTTGTAGAAGCTGCGCATAATGTATGCCCTTACAGCAATGCTACACGAAATAATATTGATGTGCGCCTGAGCGTTGCATAATCAATTCTGTCTGGCGGGAACGATTGATATTCCCGCCGGATATTTTCTAGTTCAGTGTTTCCAGTGCGGGCATTTTCCAGCTTCCGTCAAGAATAGCAGGTTCTGGCCAGTACATTCGCAATGTAACTTCAAATGGTCCGGAGGGTGCTGGAAGCCAGTTGGATTGTTTATCTGATGCGGGTGGTGTGTGCTGAATAAATATGTCAAGCGAACCATCCCTATTATACTGTAATTTGCTGTTAGAGCCTATGCTGTATCTACTTAGTGTATTTGCAACAAGGAAGCCTTCCTTGTCATAGATGGTTAAAGACCAGAAGCCCTTCACTGGTGGTATTTTCCCCTTGGGGAACTGTATTTTATACTGGTTCGTGCCACTAAGAATATTGCCGTCTGTATCTTTTCTGGCCGTCTGGTAAACGGCGTCTTCGCGTTTTATAGCTCCGAATCCGGTATCGGCTACTATTGCCCGCAACGTATATCTGGTTCCATATTCACCCAGTTTTACTTTTGTCAGATCAGGTCGCCACTGAGCATCGTTGCTGAATCTTCCTGGTATAAGGCGCAGGAATTCCTGTGCTGCAGTTGTTGCTTCACCCAGTCCTTGCTGAATTTCAGGGGGAAGAGTTGCAAAATCAAAATTTTTCCCGGGAATAATTCCGATTTCAGCAAGGTCTTTGAGCATTTCTCTATCTGCAGAAGGTGGTGGATTCTCGGTTATAAGCTTTGCCAGTGTAGTGTAGAATGCTTTTGCATCCATAGCGCGGACCTGCTGTTCCGGTGTCATTTTCTGTTTTACTGCTGAAGCAGGTCTGATCTCGGACTGTGGCGCCCGGTTTTCATTATAGCTGCTTAAAGAAGACAGGCCGTATTTATTCTGTATGGCAATGACATTACCGATATCAGCCTGCCCCTTTACTTCAGTACGCCCCTGCAGCCAGACGAGATTAGTAGGGGACTTTATCTGTTCTGTATTTGCCGGCAATGTGCCTTTCCAGTCGGGGCCGGTTATAGCAACCTGAACAGGGTATTTTGTTGTTGTATTTTTTGACAGTATTCTGGAGCTGCGGGTTGCAAAGGCGTTTGTCCAGGCGTCGAGGAGAGTGAATGATGCGTAGCGATCTTTTACTTCCGGTATGGTGAGTATAACAGGTTCTTTTTTCAGATTCAGGAATGCGGATGAATAGAGAGTATCATTATTGGGGCGAATGACTGCTCTGAAAGCAGGGGTAGCCAGTATCTGAATATGCCTGAGCCGGTTAAGTTTTCTACCTTCGTTTCCGGAGCTGTCTGAGGTCATGACCTTGCTGGTTCGATCCATCAGGAGAATTGGGAACCCATATATGTAAGCCTTTACACCAATTCTTTTGGCAGTTGCTCTATCTATATCTGCGCCATAAGAAAAGCCGGTAGAGAGCAGTATTATCAGTGTAAATATTTTTAGGAATAATAGTCTTGGAATATAGCTGCAGAATGCACTGCTCATGGCTTTACTTCTCCGTATTTGAAATTTAAGACAGATTGATCTTACTGTATTCTCAGGATTATGGGGCTTGTTATATTAGGAATAAGTATTGCGACGGAAAATGAGAATGACAGCAATCTCAGGCAGAGCTTAAAATTGCAGGTTTGAAAGAAGGATGAACGCTCTGTTCAAATATATTTGATAGGTAGGCTGAAATAGAAAATTTTGTGATCACAAAATTCTTTAAGGGCAGGGTGTGAGGAGTACCCGGTGCCTCCTCACAGTATAAAACTAGTTTACTGCCTGCATAGCAGGAGTATGCATACGAACAGCTTGTCTCTTGATAAATGCTGTAACTGCATCAGGTTGAGTAATTGGGATCATATGCCCGCAATTTTCCAGCAATTCCAGATCAAGATCCCTGATCTTTTCTTTTAAAGGGAGCGCATGGGCCTCATAGTCCAGAATATTGTCCTGAGTTCCATAGATGAGACCAACCGGCATTTCAAGGTCGCTGTAATGCTGAGGCATATGTTCAATATCAATAATGGATTTATTAAAATCTGTTGACGCAGCATAATAGGCCCATGGGCGCAATCCCAGCATTCCACCACCTTTGGTCGAAACATCAGCAGGGAACGGTTCAGGGCTGAATACATTTGCCAGTGCTGCTGGACCATTCTTAATAGAGGCAGGAGTTGCCAGTGTCCAGGCGACGATTCTACGCATCAGCGGAGAGCGGATAGCAAGTCCTTTGAATACAGTAGGAATTTCCCGGTCTCTGGAAACAGGGTGTGTCAATGCGGATATAAGAGCGACACCACCAACAATGTCCTTGTGATTGATCGCAAGGGAAAGAGTAATGCCTCCACCCAGAGAATGACCGGCAATAAGTGGTTTCTCTTTCAGGTCCAGCTTTCTAATAAATGCTGCAATAGTATTTGCCTGCTGGCTGATCCGTGCTGCATCATCTGATTTGCGTGTAGAATAACCACAGCCCGGACGGTCTATGATAATAACACGAAAATCATTTTCAAGACGCTCAAGCATACTATGAGTGAAGTTTCTCATTTGGCCGCTAAGACCGTGAATAAGGACGAGAACCGGCCCTTTACCCCTGTCCAGATAGTGAATTTTTTCACCATCAACTTCCATAAATTCTCCTAATGGAGGAAGGTACTTTTCTGCCTTTTTTGCGATCATATATGATTTCAGGACTAACCATCCGATATAGAGAATGATTAACCCGATAAATCCCAAAGCAGCATATAACGCATATATCATTTTGTTCTCCTGCGTTCTGCAATTTTACTCAATGTATTCCAGTAGAAGACTGGCTTAAAGCGCTCTATGATTGAAATAAATTTCGCATCTTTGCCGATAAGCACACGGGCCTTTCGTTGTTCTATTCCTTGCACAAGCGTTTCCCCGGCAGCTTCTGGCGACAGGGTAAGCTTGTCTTTCGCTTCAGCCTTGGCCTCTGCTATCATTTCTTCAGTTGCTCCTGACGGAATACGTGCATTGTCAGCTATTGAAGAAGCGACACCACCTGGATGTACAACTGTAACGCCTACATTTGTATCAAGCAATTCATGTCTTAGTGATTGAGAAAAGCCTCTGACAGCAAATTTGCTGGCAGCATAAGCCGTATGGCCCGGAGGTGCAATAATACCAAATATACTGGAGACATTGACCAGTCTGGCTTCTGTACTTCTCTTGAGGATAGGCAGAAATGCCCGGGTCATATGAACGACACCCCAGAAATTAATATTTATCACCCACTCAAAATCTTCTTCACTTACCATTTCAAATGTACCACCAGCAGAAACGCCAGCGTTATTTACAAGAATATCAATTTCAGGATGTTCGGCAAGAATCTGCGAAGGAAACGCTTTGATAGCAGCAGGATTAGAGACATCAAGAATATGGCTGCTGACTTTTATTGGGTAGGAAGAGAGCAGTTTTACTGTTTCATTGAGACCCTCTGCATTGATATCAGCAAGAGCAACATGGCATCCGCGTTTCGCAAGAGATATTGCTGTTGCCCTGCCAATGCCACTCGCGGCGCCTGTAACAACAGCAGTTTTATCTTTTAGCTGCATGAGTTTTGTCATTTTTATTATTTCCGAATTAACTGTTTCATTGTTGTTACGCTGATTTTCCAAACTTCAGAACACCATCATCAATAGGTGCTTTCAGAAAGGTTACTTTGTCCTTGAAATAATTCTGGTCAAGCATCCACGGTGCTTTATTGCCTTGCTTGGGAGAAATTGCATAAGCACGCTGTACATAGCCTGACTTCAGATCAATCGCTGGTTGCTCCTCAACTGTAGGATCTTCCCTGAGAGGTACACAGTTAGAGTAACCATTCTCATCCATAAAATTAATTTGCTTACAGAAGTACTCGGCAGTGAGATCACATTTTAATGTCCAGGAGGCATTTGTATAGCCATGTGCTGAGATAAAGTTAGGAATGCCACTATACATACTGCCTTTGTAGAGCATTGTCTCGGCCCAGTCGATCGGCTTGCCATCAACAGAAGCCTGAATGCCACCAAGAGCTTTTAACTTTAAACCGGTTGCAGTAATAACTATATCAGCTTCGAGAGTTTTGCCATACCCGAGCTTGATACCATTTTCTGTGAAATGATTAATATGATCTGTAACAACAGAGGCCTTGCCTTCACGCATTTTCTCAAACAAATCGCCATCAGTAATAAGGCATACACGCTGATCCCAGGGATTGTAGCTGGGGAAGAAGTGGCGCTCTACATCAAATTCCGGTCCAAGATCCTGCCTGATTAACCTTAGAAGTTCCAGTTTGACAGGGATTGGCTTTTCCTTGCTCAGCCTGTAGAAATAAGCACCCAGACGGATCGCATGCATGCGAATGATGTGGTAAGCCCATTTGGCAGGAAGAAGCCTTTGCAGCCATTTGGCCAGCTTGCTTTTTGATGGCCTGGAAACCACATAAGTCGGCGAGCGCTGGAGCATGGTTATATGCTCAGTCTTGTCAGCCATTGATGGAATAAGTGTTATTGCAGTGGCTCCACTGCCGATGACTACAACTTTTTTCCCTTCATAGTCCAGATCTTCAGGCCAGAACTGGGGGTGAACAATCTGCCCTTTATAGTTTTCCATCCCATCCCATCTGGGAGCATGGGCTTCATCATAATCATAATAACCGGTGCAGGAATATATATAGTTGCACGTCATGGTAGCTGCCTGGCCATCTGCAGATGATGTCTCAATAGTCCACAGAGAGTTTTCCGAAGACCATGAGGCTTTAGCAAGCTTCTGATTAAAATAGATATTTTGTGTAATATTATTTTCAGCAGCAGTTTCTTTGATATAATCCAGAATCAGCGGGCCTTTTGCAATTGCATCCGGATGTGTCCAGGGCTTAAAGCTGTAACCCAGAGTATACATATCTGAATCTGAGCGGATGCCGGGGTAGCGAAACAGATCCCATGTACCGCCAATAGAATTCCTTGCTTCAAGTATTGCATATGACTTGCCCGGGCAGAGCGTCTGGATATGGTAGGCTGCACTTATTCCTGAAAGGCCTGCGCCAACTACCAGAATATCCACATGGTTGGGAAGCTTTTGATTTTGTGTAGTATTTTCTGTATGCGTTACTGGTTCGGCCATTATTTTCTCCGCATAGTGATGTCTAAAACAGTTTTGTGATCACTAATGCATACTGCCGGGTATGATGACTATTAAACTTTCCGATAAACCTGTATTCCACCATGCGGAACAAAGGGGAGTGAGCTTTTAAACAGCCAGACTATATTCATAACATAACAGCCAGTAATCCGCCCGCAAGTACGTAAAAAGTTGCAGGCCAGGCGCCTCTGTGGGCTGTCAGGGAGTATGTTTTAGGTGTAATGTACAGGATATATGCTTCGACATGAGATTTGATAAATGAAAAACTGCTATAGAGAGGGAGTTTAAGTAATGGCCAAAGTTGTACGTGTTCATGAATATGGTGGTCCTGAGGCCATGATATGGGAGGATGCTGAAGTTCCCAAACCAGGTGCAGGAGAAGCGCATATTAAACATACGGCCGTCGGTCTTAACTTTATTGATGTGTATCACCGTACAGGTCTTTACCCTCAACCATCATTACCGTTCGTGCCAGGCACTGAAGCCGCTGGAGAAGTGCTGGCTATCGGTGAAGGTGTTACCAATGTCCGCGTTGGTGACCGGGTTGCATATGCTTCCGTTGTTGGCAGTTACTCCCAGGAGCGCATTATTGTAGCCGAGCGCCTTGTTAAATTGCCAGATAATATTGATGACAAGACAGCAGCAGCCTCAATGTTACAGGGAATGACTGCCAGATATCTTCTGCGTAAAACCTATGTAGTAAAATCAGGCGATACCATACTGTGCCATGCAGCAGCAGGTGGTGTTGGGCTGATCCTCTGCCAGTGGGCAAAAGCGCTGGGCGCAACAGTTATAGGCACTGTCGGATCTGAGGAAAAAGCAAAGCTTGCGCAGGAAAATGGCTGTGATCATGTAATTAATTACAGCAATGATGATTTTGTAAGTAAAGTGCTCGAAATCACAGAGAACCGTAAGGTCGATGTAGTATATGATTCAGTCGGAAATGACACCTTCCCCGGCTCTCTTGATTGCCTGAAACCTTTGGGAACATGGGTAACGTTTGGTCAGTCTTCTGGTGTTGTACCTCCTTTTGATGTTGGCATACTGGCAAAGAAGGGTTCTCTGTATGCAACCCGTCCAACTCTCTTCAATTATATAGCCAGTACAGAAGATCTGAATGAAACTGCTCAGGACCTGTTTGATGTAATAGGAAGTGGCAAAGTAAAAATCTCCGTCAATCAGACTTACAGTCTTGCGGATATCGTTCAGGTGCACAAAGACCTGGAAGCTCGCAAAACAACGGGATCTACTGTCATGTTGCCATGACATGATTTTCAGGTTTCATGAAAATAACAAATCCGGAGTTAGGTATGCCATATATAACTAACTCCTTAACTGCTGTTCCACTTTTCCTTGATAATCGGTTTATATTTGTCTGTATCTGGTACAGATGATCTGGAATGAAACGTCGGTATACTATATATTGACGCAAAAATATTTCAATAACCTCATTTTTTTACCAAATATTTTCTTTCGCTTGTCAGGATATTCCCAAGGCAACTCTGGCGTTTCAGGTGACGCGTACAGGAGTGAATGCGTATCAGGTTGAGTTTTGTGTCCAACCTTTAAAGGAAAAAGTTGCTATGGCACGTGTTGAAGTAAATGATGTAAAAGAGATTGAAACTGCAGCTAAAACAGGTGGCGATGAAGCTCTGTTTGAACTGGGTATGATCTATTGTAATGGCCACGAAGTTGATGCAGATCTGATCACGGCTCATAAGTGGTTTAATCTTGCTGCGCTTAAAGGCAATGAAGCTGCTAAAGAGTATAGAATGGAACTGGCTCGTGAAATGACGAAGTCTCAGATTGCTGAAGCTCAGCGCCAGGCCAGAGAATGGCTGGATACTGACTGAGCAAATTGCTCAGCCAGTTTTTATATTTAGCAGTCTTTGAAATAGCTCTCAAAACAGCGAACAGTGCGCTTACGTGAGCGTATGATAGCCCTGCGTGTGCTTTGATATTCTCTTTCTATTTTTGCGGAAAAGCTATCGTCGCGCGGACGCTTTTTGCGTCTTCTCTTGACCCTCTTGCGTTTTCGGGGCTTTACATTTGTCTTGCGGGTCGGACTAACGCTGGCCTGACGCAGGCTCTTTTCAGGAGGCAGAGTTGTCTTTTTATTCTCTTCAGCTTCTTTCCTGACAGCCTTCTTTTCAGGCCGGGACTTTACCTTCTCCAGTTTGTCTTTCGATATAGCTTTATGGCTGGTTATATTTTTGCCTTTGTTAGGCAGAATTCTGGAGTTGTCAGAAGCTTTTACAGCAGGTGGTTTTTCTGCCGGGTTATACATATAGGTAACGCGGCGTCCTTCACATATATCCGGATTAATTTTGGTTATGGTGCAGGAGTTATGATTGAAATTGCCTGATATCTTTGTAACGCACCATGTTCCAAGCCGGGCATTTGCTGTTGGCTTAAGGCTTCTGAGCTTGCAGTGGTAAACGCGCTCAGGTCCCTTGCAGGAAATACAGTAGCTGTTTAAATCCTTAGCATATGCATTCCCGGTTGCGATAAACAATGCTGCGAGCATTATAGTAAATGCGAAGATCGCTTTCAGCTCTCGCTGATATGCTGATAGTGCCATTTTGTAATTCATAATGATTTTTTCGTTTTTGATGCAGACGTAATATACTCGGTTCTTCCCGACAAAATTATGGCAACAGCATATAGCCATTTCCGTATCTGATATGAACCTAATCAGCAACATTAGCAAAATAGTTTAATACTCTATAATTTCTGTATTAGTTTGAACCTTTTTTACTTCTAAAACGACCTATGACGACTAGCATGAATTATGCTTGGCAATGATCTTGGGTGGGGAAACTGCTGCCAAAGAGAGCGTGATTTATGGTGAATTTAGTGTAAGCTGTCAGTATGCGTCGCTAAGTAACTGGCAATACACTAATAAAAACTAGCGATCCTGGGTCGGGTTTGCACAAATTAACCTGACCTTAATAGATATTATACAGGTGAGGTTTATGTTATGTGGTTTAATCCGACAGCGTTGAATATGCGTCGATTACCAGGCGGAATTTTTGCCGCTGTAGTTTTGGCGTCGACCCTGTTTCAGGTCAGTCCCGGCTTTTCACAGGATGCAGAGTTCCATCCCGGAGAAGCATTTTCAACGCGCTTTTCAGGGACGAAGCAGGAAAAAGGAGCCGATGATAAATTCAGAGAAGTTATTGATCTGGATGGAGTTGTTGGCAGTGTTATTGATGTTCGTGAACCCGGTGAGGCCCCTCGAGGCCAGCATTGGGATAATGAACCCCAGCGTTTAAATATTAAGGCGGGGCAGGTTGGTCAGGTCTTTGGTATAGCAATTGATGATGCTGCCAGGCCGAATATTTATTTGTCAGCAACCGCAGCCTTTGGTTTGCATGTCCAGGACGATGGTGGTTGGATGCCAGGCATGTGGGGGCAAAATGGCGGCCCTGGCACTATTTACAAACTTAATGCAAAAAATGGATACAAGCCGGAAGTATTTGCAACAATCAAGCTTGGTGACAGAAAGAACTCTGGCGCAGCGCTGGGCAATATTGCTTATGATCCTGCAACACGGCAGTTATTCGTATCTGATCTTGAGACTGGAATGGTACATCGCCTGGATATAGAAACAGGTGAGGATCGTGGTACGTTTGACCATGGTGTGGATGGCCGTGCAGATTTCCTCGATGTGTTAACAGGAAAAAAGCAAAGCTGGAGTCCGGTTGAATTTGATGAAGCTGCTTCATCGCAGCGTGAAGATTGTAAAACTGACTTTCAGACTACACCTTCATGCTGGAATCTGGCTGACTTTCGCCGTCGTGTCTGGGGAGTTGGCGTCTACCAGGATCCAAAGTCCGGGCGTGTTCGATTATATTATGCTCTGTGGTCAAGTCAGGGGTTTGGCAATCCTGAATGGAAAGCTTCACCAGAACAGCAGGTCAATACTATATGGTCGGTCGGTCTGAAAAGTGACGGTTCTTTCGACAAGTCTGACGTCCGTCGTGAATTTGCCATTCCGGGTTTCTTTTCAAAAGTGAAAGACTTTCTGCGTGCCGGTGCCAGTCATCCGGTATCTGATATCGCTTTCTCATCTGATGGTGTGATGCTTGTTGCAGAACGCGGAGGAATGAGAAACAAGGGTCTTGGAAGCGAAGACAGCTTTGCGACGCCAAGTGAGGCGCGCGTACTGCGTTATAAGCTTGGCTCTAATGGTAAATGGGATAGAACCGGACGGTTTGCTGTTGGTTTTTATGATCGAAAGAACCATGATAAGCCTTATATTCGCGCAGGCAGTTCTGGTGGTGTTGCTTTTGGTTATGGTTACAAGTCAGATTTTGTTATCGATCAGAAAAAGGTTGATCAGTTTGCCTGGATGACCGGTGATAAACTGTGCTCCGCAGATGCCCCATGCCTCAATCCTGAAACAGATGAAGAAGATGATTCAAGCGAGGTTCATGGTTTGCAGGGACTTTCTGCAGAAGCATTTACCGAAGTTGCCCCGGCAGACGCCTTTAAGGACTATCCCAAAAAAGGTGAAGCTGTTCCGATAAAGGGCGTTGATCAGTCTTACCTGATTGATATGGATATCAATGTTGATGATGATGGTGGGCCAATAGAAGGTGAGCTGGAACGAAATGATGCGACACTGACTGGTGATGTTGAAATATACAAAATCGGTAAGGTTATTGCTGACGAAGCAAGTACTGGTGCCCTGCATTTACCCGTAGGATCACGGGCTTCTCATGCCTATCCTGCGTCAGTCCATAAACCTGAAGGATCAGACAGCAGTCATGAATTTCCGTTTTCTATTCACAGGCCGCAAGGATCCGAACCGTCGCATGAATATCCTTACTCTATTCATCTGCCAATAGGTTCTGAGCCTGTTCATGAGTTCCCGTATTCTATTCACTTGCCACGCGGATCAAGACCTCATCACAGAAACTGGAGATCTTTGCATTTTCCTAAAGGATCAAGACCAGGGCATAAATTCCCTAGTTCTGTTCACTGGCCTCATGGATCAAAACCGGGTCACAAGTTCCCTAAATCTATTCACCTTCCCCGAGGGTCGAAGCCTGGGCACAAATTCCCGAAATCCATTCACCTTCCACGTGGATCAAGACCAGGGCACAAGTTCCCTAGATCTGTTCACTGGCCTCGAGGATCAAGACCAGGGCATAAATTCCCTAAATCTATCCACTTGCCTCGCGGATCAAGACCAGGGCACAAATTCCCTAAATCTATCCACTTGCCTCGCGGGTCAAGACCAGGGCACAAATTCCCTAAATCAGTCCACCTGCCTGTTGGATCGAAGCCAGGACACAAGTTCCCTAAATCAGTCCACTTGCCTGTTGGATCGAAGCCAGGACACAGGTTCCCTAAATCAGTCCACCTTCCTGTTGGATCAAAGCCGGGGCACAAATTCCCTAAATCAGTCCACCTTCCTGTTGGATCGAAGCCGGGGCACAAGTTCCCCAAATCAGTCCATCTGCCAGTTGGGTCGAAGCCGGGTCACAGGTCCCCTAAATCGGTTCACCTGCCAAGAGGTTCAGTGCTTCACAGGCCTGGTATCTCAAGGTTGCATAACCCGAAAGCGTCACGTGTTCACAGGCCGGCTATCTCACGGTTGCACCGTCCGGCTGTATCACGTGTACACAGACCAAGTCTCTCAAGGGTTCATCGCCCTGGGGTCTCTCGTGTCCACAGACCGGGTGTTTCCAGGCTGCACCGTCCAGGTGTATCGCGTATACACAGGCCAAGTGTCTCCAGGCTACACCGTCCTAGTGTTTCGCGCATTCACAAGCCGGCAGTTTCAAAGGCACATCGTCCGTCTGTATCGCGTGTCCATAAGCTGCGTGCTTCCAGGTTACACCGCACAAGCGTTTCACGTATTCACAAAATAAGCGTGTCACGTACGCATAGTGTAACAAAATCCCGAGTGCACAGTCATCGTAAGTCAAGTGCGCACAACACTGTGCGTTCACGTGTCCACAAGTTGAGAAACTCGAAAGTGCATACAGTGAAATACTCGAAAGCTCATAATCGGGTAAGGTCCAGTGCGCATACTGTAGCGAAGTCTCGTATACATGGACCACGCAAGTCGGGCACGCATAGCAGGGCTCGTTCGGGAGTTCACAAACTGCATAACTCCAAAGTGCATTCTGTGAAACGCTCTGGCTCTCATTCTGCAATAAAGTCTCGTGTGCACAGGCCTCGCGGTTCGAGAGTACATCGCCCTAAAGGTTCACGTATTCACAGGCCACGCGGTTCAAGAGTACATCGCCCGAGAGGCTCGCGTATTCACAGGCCACGCGGTTCGAGAGTACATCGTCCTAAAGGTTCGCGTATTCACAGGCCGCGCGGTTCAAGAGTGCATCGTCCGAGAGGCTCACGTATTCACAGGCCTCGCGGTTCGAGAGTACATCGCCCTAAAGGCTCTTTAAGTCACAGCCGACGTCGTTCGAATAGACCTCCTGTGATTAGACGGAAAAAAGATAACTTCAGGCCTAATAAGCCTGTGTTCCGTCCGAACCGGCCGGTATTTCGTCCCAGAACGCCTGTAATACGACCTAATAACAGGGTTCGTTAGGTAAAGCATACAAAACCCGGTTGCGCCCGGATATTACTTCCGGGCGCAACGATATCGAACTGCAGGAAATTCAAATTGAAAGTTAAATGATATGTCTGTCAGGAAATTGAAGCTCAAAATGCCCGCATGGCTTGCTTCTGTAATTCTGTATATAATGATTTGTCTCGGCGCAGGGCTGGTTGCAGTCGCCGGGCCACAACTGAAAACAAATCAGAGTTTTATTGAAGATTTAAATGCCGGGGGTGGACCTGAGATTAAGGATCTGAAATCCACACTTGAATTCGTATTGGGTAATCTCCCAAAAGAAGTTGTCGTATATCCTACCGAGAATTATTATTATTTCAGTTTCTACACAAAAGGCGTTCGTTATGCCGGTAACCTGCGACTGGCTACTCGAGACAGGGATCAGGGCATAATTCACTTTGCTTACTTTGCATCTGCAAACAGTTCAAGTGAAGATGGCGAAATGATGTACAAACCCCTTTCAGCCAAAGATGGTGTTACGGTACGGAAAATCGACGAACTAAGATATTCAGTAGCTTATAAGGATAAGGCCGTTGTTTTTCGGTTTAATGATGTATCTGGTATCAAACCTTCCAAGGATTATCTTCTTGAAGAAGAACAGTATATCGGCCCTGTTTACGATGAGTCTGGCCTGCAGTTTTATCTGGTGTTTAATAAGGAACTGAAAATTTTTCATTACCTGCTTAACGAGAACACGAAAGTTCCGGAGGATTTACAGGTTTCCACTCTTTCCCCGAATGTACTTGTTGGTAAAAGAACAGGCTTTGTATTTTATCAGCACCATAAGAAAGACCGTAAAATTCTCATTGGAGTTCATGCTGAGAATGCAGCCGTCAATAACTATTATGATGGACCGTTCGATCAGCTTCCGGACAATCTGAATAAAGATGATACTTTGCGAAATGCTATCGTTGCAGCAGACCCGTCTGCCAAAGATGAGCTTGATCGTTTCGGATATTTAAAAAGTGGGGAAGGGCGCTATCTGATTGGACCTTATCTGCAATATTCAGATATTAACGAGATGAAAGTCTTCGATGACTGTGCTGTGCAGTATAAAGATGACCGTAAGGTATATAATGGTTGTTTTGCAGTGCAGGGAGGGGGAGATAGCGGTTAGTATGTCGTTTATTATTACTTCACAAAGTAACCGGGGGAAGATCTTCCCCCGGTTTTTTTTATGTTTATTAAAGCTGGTTTACAATAGCTGATCCACCTACACCGTTCTGAGTAACGCCAGAGCTGTTAGTTAGGCCGCCGCCACTTTGATTCACAACCGCAGAATTCTCGCCAGTCTGCATAACTGTGGAGTCATTGATGCTGCCGCCACCCTGTTGTAGAAGATTTGCAGTGTTATCACCAGTTTGTGTAATGCTGGCTGTGCTTGTGTTGCCGCCACCTGTCTGGGTAATCGTTCCCTGGTTGGTACCTGATTGATCAATGGTAACAGTATTTGTGTTTCCATTACCATTCTGATCAACAACAGCATCATCACTGGAGCCATCCTGAGTAACAGTTGACTCGTTTATTGTTGATGCACCTGCTGATTGCGAGATATTCGCTTCGTTACCATGGCCATTACCATTTGACTGCGTAATAGTAGAAGTGTTGGAAGTACCCGTACCAGTCTGAATAACAGTAGCCTCGTTAGCGTGAGGGCTGGCACCTGTTGTTACACCGTTGGTTGTTTGGTTGACAGTAGATGTATTTGTCAGGCTGGCAGCACTGGTAGTCTGATTAATAGTTGCAAGGTTGGTCGCCCCGCCTGCTGTATTCTGGCTGACAGTATTATCGTTTGTGCCAGCATTTGCCTGCTGTGTAATATTTGCAATACCGCCCGTTGCACCTATCTGGTCAATATCCGAGTGGTTGATTGATGCCGGATTGCCGCCAGCATCCTGGCTGACTGTTGCAGTGTGAACGCCGACCTGATCAATATCAGACAGGTTATCCGCCCATGCTGCTCCTGACAGGCCAATAGCAATTGTCGTTGCTGCCGTAAGTATATAGTGTCTCATGTTTTAAGTGTACCCTGCATAAAAAGCCCCGCAGAAATCTTCTTTGGGGGAATTAAAGTCCAATTACTCTATACTGTGTATTTCTTATATGAGTTGCACTCTTTGGAGTTTTGTTTCAGTCCCATAGGAGTATTACTATTTTAAAACATAGTTAACCGTCAATAAATATGCGGATATTACGTACGAATAAATACGTTAATACATATTTATACTGTGAATACTTTAGTGTATCAAATCAGTGGTCTGACAACATGTTGCTAATACAACACAAAGTTAGTGAAGTAACAGGAAAAGTAATCACTTTTTGTGGGTATCACAGGGGTTTTGGGCAGGTTTTAAATCCTATTCAGAAGTCTTCCGTTGATAAAAAAGTCAAGTAATAGAATGGAAATGGCCAATATTTCTTTGCTCATTTTCTGAGGTCGCTTCTATAGATTCATGAATACACTGGTTAAACTATGTTTTGAACTATGTATATCCACATAAAAACAATGTTTAATACAAGTAAAATGCGTCAAAAAAATGATATAGACTTGGATTGGCAAATATGGTTTTAGATTAGTCAGATTTAGTTTGAGCAAAAGATAAATATTCGAGTCCGTAAAATAAGTATTAATAGTTGAAGTGTTCATCCGCGAGGGAGAATTACCGTGCTTCAAAGACTATCTGTTTTATTATTTGTATGTACGCAAGTTGTGTTGGTTCAGTCAGTATCGGCTGGAGATCTGGTTTATACGCCTCTTAATCCTTCATTCGGGGGCAGTTCATTTAACTCGGCCCATTTGCTGGCAACAGCTGAAGCTCAGAAGCCAAAGGAAAAGCCAAAGGCCACAAGTTCGAGCCAGAGCAGTTCCGAGCGGTTTATACGTCTCCTCGAATCGCGGCTGTATTCGTCTTTGGCGACTGCCGTGTCTGAAGCGATTTTCGGAGATTCAGCTCAGCCCAGTGGGACGATTACCTTTGATACCCAGCAGGTTGCATACACAAATAATGGTACGGAAATTCAATTGACAATAACTGATTTTGCAACAGGACAGGTTACAAACATAACGGTGCCATCTCTGGTGACGCCGTAACCAATCAACAAAATAGAATATTGAACAGGTGGATGTGTTCCATGATGGAGCGTGTTCGAACAAGAAGTGAGTTTACTTGGAAAGGCAATCTTCGAGGCGTTTTTTGATGCAGATTATCATTTTTACAGTATTAGCGTTCTGCACAACTCTGCTTATGGGGTGTAGCAAGAGCTTTGATAGCTTTGCTCGCAAACAGCTTATGCATGTTGCTAAGCCAAGCGCAGGGATCTTACCCCCTGTAATCAACCCGATAACGCCGACGAACAAAATATTGCGTGATTTGCCACCACCAAGACAACGGGTTGCGGTGGCGGTTTATAATTATGCAGATCAGACAGGCCAGAGGAAGGCACTGGATAACGGCAGTACATTATCAACTGCCGTGACTCAGGGGTCGACTTCGATGCTGATCAAGGCGCTTCAGGATGCCGGTGAAGGTGCATGGTTTATGGTTGTCGAACGCGAAAAGCTGAACAACCTGCTGAAAGAGAGAAGCATCATTGCGAATATGCGCAAGGTGTATCTGGGTGAAAAGGGAATTAACCCGAAGGCTCTGCCGCCTTTGTTGTTTGCAGGAATTCTGCTTGAAGGCGGCGTGATCGGATATGACACAAATACGATATCCGGTGGTATCGGTGCCCGCTATCTGGGCATCGGCGGCGATGTGAAATACCGCCAGGACACAGTAACAGTTGCTCTGAGAGCGATCAGTACGAAAACAGGCCAGGTGCTGGCAACAGTTGAGACCAGCAAGACGATAGTAGGTTACGGAATCAGGGGAAGCATATTCAAGTTCGTTGCACTGGACAGGCTTGCCGAGGGCGAAGCCGGGTTCAGTAAAAACGAACCGGATCAGATAGCAGTACAACAGGCAATTGAAAAGGCAGTCCTGTCTCTGATCATCGAAGGCACGGAACGCGGATTGTGGAAGTTTTCAAACAAGCGGAAGGAGGATCAGATGCAGAAAGAATATTACACCGAGCAGTTTGGTTCTGATGAAGCTCAGGAAAAACTGCTGCAAAGCCGGGCACGACAGTGGGAAGAGGCCCGCCGGAAAAAGATTAAGGCTGAACGGGCCAGGGTCGCACGGAAAAAAGCAGCAGATGCAGCAAAAGCCTTGCAGAATAATGGCCAGAAAAATGGCCCGCAACAGGGCCAGCAACAAGGGCAGAATAACGGCCAGAACAGAACTATTCAGAAAGGGGCTATTCAGAATGGAGATGTTCGGGGCAGGGCAGGGCAGGAAGTTCCCTACAAGACCGGTGGCCTGAAGCTGAGAGTACCTGCAAGGATTGGTGCAGGACAGGGGCAGCAGCGTAGCCGCCCGGTACAAAATACAGTCCGGTCTCCACAGCAGACCAGGCAGAGCCAGAACAGAATCCAGAACACACAGAGCGGTGTGAAGGGTGTCGTTGTTCAGACAGGAAGTACTGCTGATACGGGTAGAATTGTGGCACTGGCCATTGCCGGCAAGGGCGGTGGAAAACCCGGCGTTGCAAAGCTGAGTGCAGACAGACTTGATATGGATAAGGTTAAAATCGTGACAAAATCAACCAGTGAGATCGCCAACTGGGAGCTGGATAAAAGTGAGCTTGAAGTGCAGGGCGGTCAGGGAGTGGTCACGACAGATTTAAGGTGATGAGATTTATGAATGTCCGCATGTAACATGCTGGCAGAAAAGGAATTCCTCGACCTCTGGGTCGGGATAGGGGAGCTGCCTCTGGTGTACGGTGCTACGAGCAACAGAAAAACACCTCCCCGTTTGGTCGGGCCCAAAAGGGCCCTCGTGAAACGGATCTTGGGATCCAATATATATTATGGGACTATAAAATGAAACGTTTATTATTAGTCGCTGCTACAGCAACAGCAATCGGTCTGACCATGAGCCCTGCATTTGCAGACAACTCTTCTGATGTAGATCAGACGGGTGCTCACACTGCAGATGTTAATCAGAATTCTGGTGGTGTTCCGGCATCTTCCAACTCATCTGACGTTGATCAGATTGGTGCTGGTGGTGGCAACGCTGATGTTGATCAGATCGCCGCTGGTGGATCAAATGCTTCAACTATTGATCAGACTACAGATTCTTCAAACGCAGCAACTGTTCTTCAGACAGGTACAACTGCTTTGAGTGACAATACATCAAGTATAACTCAGGATGATAATGCTGGTGCTGGCGGTAACACGGCAACTGTTACCCAAACAGGTGATGATGCTACGAACGACTCATCGGTAGATCAGTTTGGTGCAAGCACAGCAACTGTTGCTCAGGATGGTGATTTCAATTCAAATACGTCTACCGTCGTACAGGATGGTGCTAGCGGTGCTACCGTTACCCAGACTGGTGTTGGCGCAGTAGGCAATGTCAATACATCATCTGTTGACCAGACTGGTGATGGTAACACTGCTACACTTCTGCAGGATGGCGATGACAATGTCAGTGATTCATCAATCACTCAGGATGGACTTGGAAATATTGCTGGTGTTACTCAAGGTGGAATTAGTACATCTAATACTTCGGGTGTAACTCAGACTGGTGATGGCAACGTGGCTTCTGTTGGGCAAACTGGCGATACAAATGTTAACCTTTCGGATGTTGATCAGTCTGGTAATGGCAACATTGCAACAGTTTCTCAGTCTGGCACAGGCCTGTCAAACTCTTCGTTTGTAACACAAGCTGGTGGCGCTTCAGCTACAGTTACTCAGTTCTAATATTACGCCACTTAAGTGAGTGGCCGGTGTTTATATTCCTCGGCCACTCAACTTTCTATAGCAAAATTATTAGGAGTGATCATGAAGTTATTTAAACTTCTGGCCGTTGGCGCTTTCTTAAGCTTCGCGGCCTCTTCTGCATTTGCACAGTTTGGTCCCCCGGAAGGGACGACTGGGGCTGGGCAGAACTATTCTGATGCTGATCAGACTGGAGCGGGTAGTACTGCTGATGTCGTCCAGGCTTCGGGGTTTGCAGGTGACAACAGAAACGATTCATTTATCGATCAGATAAGTGTCGGTGTTGGAACCCAGAGTACTACTGTCATTCAGGGTGGTAATAACACCGTGAAAAACTATTCATATGTAGATCAGTCCGGTACCGGCAAAAACACTGCTACTGTTACTCAGGGCGGTTTTGCAGATGTCGGTAAAACGAACCGGTCTGATATTCGTCAGACAGGAACTGGCAACAACAATCTGGTTGCGGTTACCCAAACAGGATCTGGTGCGTCAAATACATCTTATGTGCGCGATCAGGCAGGTACGGGCGATAACTCTATCGGCATTACACAAAACGGTCTTGGAAATACGAACCACTCGGATATTGTTTTGCAGAGTGGACAGAATAATTCCATTACCGTGAACCAGGGAGCAACAAGTACTGGTAGTTTCAACAGTTCACTTATTACTGAGCAAAGCGGAACTGGTGGATTGAACAATATCAGTGTTACCCAGTTTGGTGATGGTGTTGTCAACGATTCAACAATTGCTCAGCGTGGTGATGGTGGAGGTATCAACTCGATCGTTATTGCTCAGGAAGGTGCTGCCGGAACAAGCAATGCTTCCTTCGTTGATCAGGAAGGTGCCAGTAACAGTATTTCGGTTGAACAGGGTGTGCCGGGACTCGGCGGAATCACAAGTTCATCAACTGTGAACCAGTTGGGTACTAACAGTGCCACTGTTACCCAGCAATAATCATTTCATGAGGCCGTCAACACGGCCTCATGTATCCTTAACAAACTTTATACTCACACACCATTGGGGGCATTGATGGTTGCGAAAATTTTAAGACCTGTTGGTTATGCTGGCCTTCTGTTATTATTGTTTATGAGTGCTGGCTATGCCCAGAGCCTCGATCCTCTCGCACCGGAAAATCTGGCAATTATCGAGCAGAACGGCCCGGGTAATCAGGCGACGATTGAGCAACAGCAGGGCGGTCTGACCGGGTCTCTCAATGAGGCCATTCAGAATCAGCTCGGGCTGAACAATCAGGCGACGATTACACAGCGGGGTAGTAACAATCATGCAGAGCAGCATCAGGATGGCGAGAACAATGTTCTTGAGTTGCATCAGGATGGTGAAGGGCATTCGGCGGTGCAGATCCAGCGCGGCAATAATCTGACGCACAGGCTGGAGCAGTTCGGCCCCGCAGGTCCGCCTGTAACGATTACGCAGGAACAGTTTTAAGGCAAGGTGGCAAACATGTTTATGCAACAACATATCGGGCGGTTTGGGCTGGTGGCAGTTGCATTTGCAGCAGTCACATTCTTCGGCCTGCCGTCATCGTCAGTATTCGCTGATGGAGAAATAGCTCAACTTGGCGCATACCAGCACAGTGATAACAATCTGGCATTAATTGACAGGCGCTACATCACTAACAGTTCTGATTTCGAAAAAAGGCGTTCACGCAAAACACGCTATCACGGTCCTGGGCTGGAGTTTAACCAGATCAGCAGAAAAACTGAACAAAACGCAAATGTTTCCAGACGCTATCGCAGGTCAGGTTTAAAAAAACCTGATTACCAGCAGAAGCAGCTTGGATCTGGCGGTCTTTCCGTTTTCACGCAGCAGCTCAGGGCGCAGGGAAAAATTATAGGCAATGTGGTTGTGCCCGGTCTTCATGAGAAAAAGCGTCGTCACTGCGAGCTGCCGCCGGGAACCTATACAGTGGAAGGTCTTATGATACCGACAATTCCCGGTGTGCCGCCAATCGCAATCATTAACAGTCTGAATGATAAAAAAGAGGAAGACTACGACCCCAACAGCCTCTTTATTCGGCCGGAAAAGAAAGACTCTGAAAGTGATCAACCTGATTATGGCATCAAAATTGAAGCAGAGCCTTATGTCGATGTAACAGTCGGGGTTACTTTGAATTAGGAGCATGAGGTGTTTGATGGCTTATATATCTGCCTTTATCGGATTTTTTCTGTCAGCACTTGTTGCGCTGGGGATTTCAGGTGTTTTTGCTGCAGCAAAACCTCTGAAAGTCATCGGCTGGGTATCGCTCAAACAGGATAAGCGCAACGCAGAAAAGGTCAGGTTGCGTGCCCTGGCTTATTCCAAACGTCCTGTCAACGGCCGCTTCCTTTTCAGTCTGGTAAGAAAAGGACCCGGCGGTATCGCTCAATCAAATCAGAGCGGAGCCTTTTCAACCAGTGGGGGGCAGTCTCATATATTGTCCCAGACCACAATTAATTTACCAAAATCAGGCGTTTTTCGCGCAACTTTGCAACTTCTGATCAATGATAAAGTGGTTTTTTCGACCGTTTTGGAGAATAAACACTGAGGCATTGCCGAGACAAGCTTGAACTTGCGGGCTTTAATTGGTACGAAGCCATAACTGGCGGTTCCGATGATGGAATCTCTCATTTTGTAATAAGCTGCATGTTTCTGTATAAGGTGTAGCTGGTTTATCAATTAAATAACATCCAAGACAATGCTTGAAAAAACATATCAGCCCTCAGATATAGAAGGGCGCATTTACGAACAATGGACTGAAAAGAAAGCTTTTTCCTCCGGTCAGCAAGACCGTGTCGAGGCAGGCGCAGAAAGCTATTGCATCGTCATTCCACCGCCAAATGTCACAGGCTCTCTGCATATGGGCCATGCACTGAATAATACAATTCAGGATATTCTTGTTCGCTTTGAACGTATGCGCGGCAAGGATGTACTCTGGCAACCGGGGACAGATCACGCAGGTATTGCAACCCAGATGGTCGTCGAACGCCAGCTTATGGAAAACCAGCAGCCCGGCAGACGTGATATGGGCCGCGAAGCATTTATTGAACGTATCTGGGAATGGAAAGAAGAATCAGGCGGTACGATTCTCAACCAGCTACAGCGTCTTGGTGCGTCCTGCGACTGGGATCGTGAGCGCTTTACAATGGATGAAGGGCTGTCAAAGGCTGTTCTCAAGGTTTTTGTAGAGTTGCACCGTGAAGGTCTGATTTACCGCGACAAGCGTCTCGTTAACTGGGACCCGAAACTTCATACCGCAATTTCCGATATTGAAGTTGAGTCCATCGAGACCAAAGGCAGCATGTGGCATTTCAAATACCCGGTTAAAGGTGAAAAAGACACCTTTATCACGGTAGCTACAACACGCCCGGAAACAATGCTTGGCGATACAGGCGTAGCCGTTCATCCTGATGATGAGCGTTATAAGCATCTTGTTGGCAAAATGGTTGTTCTACCACTGGTTGGCCGCGAAATTCCTATTGTTGCAGACGATTATGCTGATCCGGAGCAGGGTTCAGGTGCTGTGAAAATTACCCCGGCCCATGACTTTAATGACTTTGAAGTCGGCACCCGCAACGATCTTGAACGTATCAATGTCTTTGATGAGAACGCAGCTATCAACGAAAATGCACCTGAAAAATATCAGGGCATGGACCGTTTTGAAGCGCGCAAGGCTATTGTAGCTGATCTTGATGAGCTTGGATTGCTTGAAAAAATCGAAGATCATACATTGATGGTGCCTTATGGTGACCGCTCCAAGGTTGTTATCGAACCCTGGCTGACAGATCAGTGGTATGTTGACTCAGCAACACTTGCAAAACCTGCTATTGAGGCTGTTGAGAATGGTGATACGGTTTTTGTTCCTAAAAACTGGGAGAAAACCTATTACGAATGGATGCGCAACATTCAGCCCTGGTGTATTTCGCGCCAGCTCTGGTGGGGGCATCAGATCCCGGCATGGTACGGACCTGACGGTGAGGTCTTCGTTGCCTATAATGAGGAAGAAGCCAAAGGGCTCGCAGTAAAGCATTACGGTAAGGACGATGTAGAGCTGAAGCGCGATGAGGATGTACTTGATACTTGGTTCTCTTCAGCGTTATGGCCTTTCTCGACACTTGGCTGGCCTGATGAGACGCCTGAACTGAAACGTTATTACAAGACAGACGTACTGGTAACAGGCTTCGACATTATCTTCTTCTGGGTTGCCCGGATGATGATGATGGGCCTCCACTTCAAACAGGAAGTGCCATTCCACACAGTCTATATGCACGCTCTCGTTCGGGATGAGAACGGCAAGAAGATGTCAAAATCTGAAGGCAACGTAATTGACCCGATAGACCTGATCCAGGGTATCGGAATTGACGAGTTCGTTGAAAAGCGGACAACAGGATTGCGCAGGCCTGAAGACGCAAAGAAAATTGCCAAGGCAACCAGAAAGAATTACCCCGATGGTCTGAAAGCTTTTGGTGCGGATGCACTGCGCTTTACTCTTGCTGCTATGGCAGCACAGGGGCGTGATCTTAAGCTCTCTGTTCAGCGCATTGAAGGCTACCGCAATTTCGCAACGAAACTCTGGAACGCATCACGTTTCTCTCAGATGAACGAATGTGTACGCGTTGAAGGCTTTGATCCGAACAGTGTAAAACACACGATCAACCGCTGGATCGCCGGAGAAGCAGAACGAACTGCAAAAGCCGTTACAGAAGGCATAGAAACCCATCGTTATAATGATGCAGCCAGCGCTGTTTACCATTTCGTATGGCACATTTTCTGCGACTGGTATGTTGAGCTGACAAAGCCAATCCTTAATGAAGGTGATGCAGACGCTCAGGCCGAAACTCGTGCCATGACAGCCTGGACACTGGACCAGATTCTGAAGCTGCTTCACCCGTTCATGCCCTTCATTACAGAAGAGCTGTGGGAGCGTCTGGCCGAACACGGTCCAAAACGTGATACCATGTTAATACTTGCCGAATGGCCGCAACTGGATGGCCTTGCCGATGAAAAGGCAGATCAGGAAGTTGACTGGCTGATCCGGACTATTAACGAAATCCGTTCTGTTCGTTCAGAGCTGAATGTGCCGGGTGGTGCGCGGGTACCATTGGTGTTTACAGGTGCCTCAGACGTGACTGTAGCGAGAATAGAACGTCACGAGGACGTGATAAAAGTACGGGCTCGCCTTGAAAGTTTATTGATTAGCGATGAGATTCCGCAAGGTTCCGTCCAGATCGTCGTAGACGAAGCAACCATAGCCCTCCCTCTCGAAGGCGTAATAGATGTCGACGCAGAATGCAGTCGTCTCGAACGCGAAATCGAGAAAGTGGAGAAGCAAGTTGCTGGAATCAATGCGAAATTAGCCAATGAGAAGTTCGTGGCGAATGCTCCTGAAGCCGTGGTAAAGGAGCAGAAACAACGTCGTACAGATGCAGAGGCTGTTCATGACAAGCTCAAATTTGCCCTGGACCGTCTAAAATCCGCAATCTGACAAAAAAACAGTGGCGGCCACGCCGCCACTTATCCCAAACTATCTGCCCACCCCCATACATTTTCCAGACCAGTTGCCTGAAAAGCACAGTTAAAGCCACAGAACCTGTGATTTCTCTTAGTGAGAGGAAACAATAGGGGATAAATGCTTCGCGCAACCTTTTGTGTTGTATTGATGACACATGTTTTCTAAAGGAAATTCCGTGGTTCTTATGTATTCATAATGAAAACTCAGTATATAAGAATTATGTTAATTTACTCAGCTTTTATGAATTTTGTTCAATTGAAGTATTAAGCTGTCATTATGTGTTTTTAATGAGTATTGTATATTGATAAAGTGGAAATTGAATAAAAATTAACTTTAATAAGTTGGTATGTATCAGGATTTTACTTCAGTATTACTTTGTTGTGTGTTTAGTTTTAAAAGAGAATTTATGCCTATTGCAGGAAAAATACAATGTTATCAAAGGTTCGGTCATTTCGAATATAATTTGTTGCTAAAACAGCACAGGTCCTAAAGTGCCTGCCACCTTTAGGACACAAATATTCATGATCATGCAGAGTATTCGCTAGGGTGTGTGGTAATGCACTCTGAAGTTAGCTAGGTGATTTGTATTCAGGGAATATAGCACTAAAGAGGTTTTTCTTCCATAAGACTAAAGGGTTCACCCTTAAGTCTGAAGAAATAGCAAGTGAGATACAGGTCTTGGAAGTAATGGACAGTTATAAAGCCATAGATATATCCAGTGCACCAGACCTTCATGTCATTGACATGAAGGGGATCTCAAGCTGCCTGCCTGTTGTTCACAGTGCAATGTTTCATGATAGATGCAAGAGTAAAGAATTTACAGACATTACAGGAGTTGCCGAGGGCGTTGGTCTGTTTCAGGCAGATGATGTAAAGGGCGCTGACTGGCTTAGCGCTTCCGATATTATGACTTGCGGTGAGCGGGATGTAGTCATGGGGATGGCTGACGCTCTCACGATATCGGAAACATCTTTATCTGACACTGTCGAAGCAAATATTGGTCAGGTGATTTTTTCTGGTGCTCACGAAAATGGGAAGAAAATTGAAGCTGGTGAGGTGATCAATACTCACCCTGAGCGCCTATATAAAATGGATGATGTATCTGAACTTGTTGAATGTGTATCTAATAACAAGGGCGTTCATGGCAAATGTTTGACCGATACTGGACGAACACTTGAGGAAAACCTTGAAAACGTCATATTCAGTACCGATCAGGACGTAATTTATCCGGTTTCTAAAACTATAACAGATAAAGACAGGATCTTATTGCCGAAAAGGTCTTCGGCTTTATTTTCAGACTGTTGTTTCTCAGATGAAACTGAGGCGGCTTTTGGCGGGCCGAATACTCTAATTCAGGATGGGGACATGATTTCGATAAAGGCTGGTGATGAGCTGGCTGATGAAATCAGTATAAACAAACCTGTAGCATATTTTTCTGACAAGCCATCTTTCATTCACAAGGCTTTCTCAGAATTATCACAGGAATACTCGAAACAAGTTGGATCAGCGCAGGCGGGAGCGGTGACTCATCCTGGAGGAAGAAAAGAAGTTGTGTGTTATGCGGACATATAAAACAGGGGTAGCCGGAATATTGCTTGCCGGGGCAGCCGCTATAGCTTTGTCGGTCGGGTTCACCGATAGTAGCGAAGCCGATGCGCGAAAAGCAAAAGAGAGCAGTGAAAAGGTAACCTTTGCTTCACCCGCTCATGCTTACAGGCAGGGAATAGGCGCATACCGTGCCGGTCGAATAGATATTGCTTTGCCAGCTCTTGTTCATGCAGCAAAACACAATAATATGACGGCGATGTTTTTGCTGGCCAGACTGCACTCAGGGCATTCGCAAGGGCTTGCTGCAGGGCACAGAGATGAGCTTCTTGCATTCCAGTATTATGAAACGTTAGCATCTAATCTTTATGACTCTAATTATAGATACCCTAATCGTGTAGCCCGTGTTGCTGGTGACGTTTTTATCGCATTGGCTGAGTATCATAGAGATGGTCTGGAGGTAGCTAAAATACGTCCAAACAAGGAAGCTGCTGTCAAACTATATCGCCATGCTGCTGTTAATTACCATGACCCGGTTGCTGAATACAGGTATGCACTGGCTTATGTTCAGGGAGAAGGCGTTCCCAGAAGTTTTAAGAATGCAGTGCGCTGGTTTTATAGCTCTGCAACAAAAAATTATGCTCCTGCGCAGGCTCGTCTTGGTCAGATGTATTGGAGTGGTCAGGGACTTGTAGCTGATAGAGCGCGAGGACTAGCTCTGCTGAAAATTGCCAGAAAGTACGCTGGACAGGAAGATCAGGGCTGGATTGATAAGTCACACAACAAAATGGCAGGTTCGGCGGGTAGTCGTACAAAAGCCAAAGCTGATTATCTTGTTGCTATATGGGCTAAGCAATATGGTGCTCCGGAAGCGGACGTGTCTGCTGGTGCGGGTATTGTCATGAGTCAGAAAGAGCAGGAATCTAAGAGTAATAATTTGAAGTTTCGCTCTAACTTGGCACAGTCTGAAGAAAAGAAGCCAAAGCCTTATATGCAGGTTGAGCCAGTACTTAAGGGAAATAGCTATATTACCCTTCCTACAACTGTTAAGGACATTAACAGGCGCAACTAAACCGGATAGAGTACATTCTCCTTACCGGTTTATGTCGCTCCTCCGGAGTTGTTATTAAAGAGAAAGCTGTATTACTCAGACAGATCAATCCATACCGGTACATGATCTGAAGGCTTTTCCCACCCTCTGGTATATCTGTCTATTTCAAGAGAATTTAGCCTGTCAGCAGCTTGTGGCGACAGCAGGATGTGGTCAATTCGAATGCCATGATCTTTCTGCCAGGCTCCTCTCTGATAATCCCAAAAAGTATATAGATGTCTTTGAGAATGACAGGAACTAAATGCATCTGTCAGCCCGAGATTGACTAATGAATTGAAGTTATTGCGTGTTTCAGGAAGAAAAAGTGCATCTTCCGCCCATGCTGCAGGATCATGTACATCTTCGTTTGTGGGGATGACATTGTAATCACCTGCCAGAATCAATGGCTCTTCAAGCTTGAGAAGGTCTTGTGCATGTTCTTTCAGTCGGCTCATCCAGTTAAGCTTGTAAGGATACTTTTCAGTATCAACCGGGTTGCCATTTGGAAGGTAAATGCTTGCCACCCGTACAGCTCCGGACGTTGTTGAGATTACTGCTTCAATATATCGGGCTTGCTCATCACTTTCATCGCCGGGAAGTTCTGTAATCCACTCATCAATAGGAAACTTGGACAGGATAGCCACACCATTAAAGCTTTTTTGTCCGTGGGCAATAACATTATATCCCATATCCTCAAGCTGGCTTTTAGGAAAATTCTCGGTTACGGATTTAATTTCCTGAAGGCAGGCTATATCTGGTTGTGCTTCTTCCAGCCATTTCTTTAGGTTATCAATTCTTGCTTTTATGCCATTAATATTCCAGGTTGCGATTTTCATTGGAAAGGTTTTCCTGCCAGTACTAGTGCTGCCACTTGGGGGGCTTAGTAATTGTTTCAATGTTTCTTTATGCAGTATTATCGGGATTGATCTGAAGTTCAATGCAGAAGCTTGAGCATCATTTGAGAGGCAGCTACTTTTCAACGATTTAGGAATATATTTTAGTTAATGTTGTAGTGCTTGCGGCTGGAGAGGGGATTATGTCAGATCTGCTGGTGTCTTTATACAATAAGAATATACGTGCTCCTCAATGTGATCTTCAGGGAATAGAGGTTCGTCGAGCTATTGCACCGGAGCGACATTTGATTTGCGAGTGGGTTAGTCAGAGCTTTGGGGAAGCATGGGCTAGCGAAGTTGCTGTTGCATTCTCAGGTCTGCCTGTAACAACCTGGATAGCAGTTAGAGAGCAGGAACTGCTGGGTTTTGCATGTCATGATGCTACTGCCCGTGGCTTTTTTGGTCCCACCGGAGTTTCTCCTTCAGCGCGGGGGCAGGGGCTTGGCAGGGAGCTTTTGCTTGCCACACTTTCTGGAATGCGTGAGGCAGGTTATGCTTATGCTGTGATAGGCGGGGTTGGAGGGCAGCGGGATTATTATGCAAAAATCATAGATGTTTATGATATCCCGGATTCAACTCCCGGAATATACGCGGGAATGCTGAGAACCGTAAAATAGTATTTATAAATGTCTTAATATGTGTCAATCAAAGTATGTATTGTTCTTACTCATGTATATAATATCTAAGACAAATAAAGATGTAGATTAAGCAATAATTATAATAAATGAACTATTGTTGCAGTCCTGACTTTGTATTTAGTAAGGCATCTTGTTTTGTTAAGAGTATTTATATGACATATAAAGAGGACGATCTAAATCAGTTATTTGAGGAAAAAGAAGCCTTGCGTTCCAGTGGTCGTCTTCACTGGTTTCATTGGGTTGTACTTGCCTGCTCGATGGTGCTGACTTTAGGTGCTTGGTATATAGCAAAACAACAAGTGGAGATTCAGAAGGAAGCAAGCTTTAATCGACAGGCAAATCAGGTTGTCAAACTGGTTTCAGAACGTATGGCTAAATATGAAGATGCCTTATGGAGCGGCGTTGCTGCTATTAATGCGCTTGGCGGTACAGTTAATAATAAGCAGTGGGTTGCTTATTCAGAAAGGTTAGAGCTTAGAGAAAAATACCCGGGCATTAATGGCATTGGCGTTATTCACTACCTCCCCAATAGGGAGTTTTATGAGAAGTATCTGGTGCAAAAGAAAGCTGAGCGTGAAGGTTACAAAGTACATCCCCCGCATAATAAGAATGAATTCCTGCCCATTACATATATAGAACCTTCGAGCCTTAATAAGGCGGCTATCGGTCTTGATATGGCCCATGAAGTAAATCGTTATACAGCAGCTATTCGGGCCAGGGAAACCGGAGCGGCACAGATCACCGGACCAATTACTCTTGTTCAGGATGCAGAGAAAACACCTGGTTTCCTTTTTTACGCTCCTTTCTATATTGGTGGAAAAGTTAAGACATTAGAAGACAGGCGAAAGAATTTTGCTGGTTTGGTATATGCCCCATTTGTTGTTAAAAAGCTTATGGAGGGAACACTTGAAAACAAAAACAGGCATGTAAGTATCCGGATTATTGATGATGGCAAAATTTTATATGATGAGCTGGTTAAGGGATATGAAGACTTTGACCCCAATTCTTTGTATCGCAAGAAAATTGAAGTTGCAGGTTATGGTCGGACATTCGACTTTAATATCCATTCTAGCAAGTCCTTCAGGGAAGCGACTGAGAATAATCAGCCAATGATGATACTTGCAGGTGGTGTAGTTATTGAAATTTTAATGTTGACGCTTTTTCTTCTGCTTGCACGAGCAAATAGAAATGCAGTAGCACTTGCTGATCGGGTAACATCTCAATTCAAAATCCAGGTTGATGAGCTTAAAGAAGCTAGGAATACAGCGCAGGAAGCGAACCGGCTTAAGTCTAGTTTTCTTGCCACCATGAGCCACGAAATTCGCACTCCACTCAATGGTATAATGGGTATGGGGCAATTGTTACAAAGAGAAGCTAAAGGCGATTTTCAGAAGAAAATGACAGCTTCCATAATTAATTCAGGGGAACTGTTGCTTTCTATAATTGAAAGTATCCTTGATATTTCAAAAATAGAATCCGGACTGATTAAGCCTGATAAGTCAGCATTGAACCTTGGCGAGTTATGCAAAGAAGTTGCTAGTGGTTTTTACGCCCAGGCTACAGAAAAACAAATTGACTTAATTGTAGATGTTCAGCTTAAGCATACGCATTATTTTGGCGATAAAAATATACTGAAGCAGGTACTGATTAATCTTATAGGAAATGCACTGAAATTTACGGAAAAAGGAAGTGTTCGCCTTGAAGTGACTGCTCTGGAAGGTGATCAAATTCAGTTTCTGGTAGTGGATACGGGTATCGGCATTGAGGAAAAATATCAGAAAACAATCTTTGAACGTTTCAGGCAGGTCGATTACCAGAATACGAGAAAGTATGGTGGAACAGGGCTTGGCTTGTCTATAACAAAAGATTTTGTCAACCTTCTTGACGGAGATATTTCAGTTAGCAGCAAGCTTGGTGAGGGTGCTGAATTTAAAATTACTATGCCTTTGCCATCAACTGAAATACCAGAAACTCCGAGAAGCGATGAGGAGCAAATGCCTGTTGTACGTGCATCCAAAAAACTGAGCACTGAGAATTTACGAGTTTTGGTTGCCGAAGATAACGAGGTTAATCAGGATCTTATCCTGGAGTTCCTTGTTCCTGATGATGGGTACGATGTTGAAATTGCTCAGGATGGTGTAGAAGCTTTGGCAAAGCTTGAGGCTGGTGAGTACGATATTATCCTGATGGATATTCAAATGCCCAGAATGACTGGAGATGAGGCTATTAGAAAAATCCGGGCATCAGATAAGAGCTATAAGGATATTCCAATAATAGTTTTAACTGCAAATGCGATGAGGGGGGCTGCTGAATTGTATCTGCTTGATGGTGCAGATGCTTATCTTACCAAGCCAATAAACCTTGAAGGGCTCATTAGTGCAATTTCAGACCTGCTTGACAGGAAGAAAGATGAAATTGTTGCCTAGAGTTTTGTAGTCAGATGTGCGTTAGGGTAGGTTAAATAAACTGTTATCCTGAACCTGATATAAGTTGTGGTAAGTTTGTAAGTTGGCGTAGTTATTAAGTTGATATGATACAGTTTGTAAAAAATATTTGGCAGGAATATCTGGAATGTGTACTCATTCCAGGATCCTGTCTTATTGCCTATCTGTATTTATCACAGGATTTTTTCTTATATCTTGCTGCTGTTCAGCTCATATTGCTTTTTTTCATAAGAAAAGTCAAAGGTGGCCTTAACTTTACAAAATTGAAATTTCCAGGGCCAAAGACTGATTTATCTCTTGGACCATCCAGAAAACCAGACCTGAAAGTTAATGTATTTAAATCTTATCTGATGAGCCTTGAAAATCAGATTAACGGGTTTTATGAAGTTCTGGTGCTTACCAGAAAAGACCGTCGTGACAGGGAAGATGAGATTCTGGATCAGTTAAAGAGTCTCTCTGATACTGTAACTATAGAAACAGAGGGTGCTGTCCCGATGTTTTTCGAGCAGGTGGACCGTTGTAAGAAACTTACAGAAGCAACAAAAGAAGTTGGCAATATAATTAATGATGTTTCTGAATGTATGGACAGGCTCAAGGTTAGTACTGAAGAGATGCGTGGAGAAGCTAATGAGCTTTCAAATGCCAATCGTGAGATTTCTGACAGCGTAAAAGCGTCTTTGGAGATGGTGGATCAGGCATCTAAAACTGCCACTCAGACGAGTTCTTCAATTGTTACGCTTGAAAAAGCAACTGCCCAGATTGGTGATGCAGTTGATTTGATTACCCAAATTACCAGAAATACAAGGTTGTTGGCTCTTAATGCTACAATAGAAGCACAGAGAGCTGGAGCTACTGGGCAGGGGTTTGCAGTGGTAGCCTCAGAGGTTAAACAGCTCGCGGAGGAGACCAGTGATGCTACCCAGAAGATTACTGATCTGGTTTCCCAGACGACAGAGGCGGTGGGAGAAGTTGTAACGAGCGTAAATCTTTCTCAGGAAGTTTTTCAAAAACTGGAAAAAGCTTCAGGTATGACTATGACTGCTGTTGAACATCACCACGTTAAAGTAAGCGAGATTCTTGATAGTATAGAAGAGGGAAATAACTCCGCTGATAATGTTGCCCGACTAATGACAGATGTAAATGAAAGAATGTTGAATGCATTCAAAATGTCGGATGACGTTGCTGAGCAATCTGTAAACATGACAAAAGCAGTCGAACAGACCAGTACAAATATTGCGCTTGCTGTACAACTTGCATGGAAAGTCGCACAGTCTTACCCTGGAGTGCGTATCTGTTACAACAAGCAAACTCATATTATTATTGATGAAGAACAAGTGGATTGTGAATTCAGGGATATTAGCATGCATGGTGCAAAACTGATTGCAAATGTTTGGCCTGCTTCAGTAAGGGTCGGGGTAAAGCTTAAGGCCTATATTCCTGATACAGATAAATACTTTCAGATGATTATACTGGATGTGCTTCCTCATGGCGTGATAACCAGGTTTGTTGAAGCTTTTGATCTTGAGGATCTGGGAGACCTTAATAAATATGATACAATTTCAGGGCGTGACAGTGAAGTGAAGGATGTCAGTTTATTTGATTAACGTGCTGCAAATAAACTCTTTTTTATTCCAAATGTTGTATGTTTTTATCTGAATTAAAACCTGCAGATGCAAAAGAACACAGTGTTTTCCAATTCTGAAATGAGTAAACGTGAAGGCATTAGGTAGTGCATATGGCTGAAAAAGCTAACGCGATATTCAATGGTAGCAGTCACTACCGCCAGATGTGGAAGAACTATGCACTTGTGTTTGTAAATATAATTGCTGTGCTCGCATTGCTCTATTGGGTGAATTCATTAAAGTATAATATCTATGATCAAATTCAGTTAAAAAATCAGAAACTGATATCTGAAAGTCTTATTTTAGATAAGCTTGTAATGGGATTGCGATCTCAAAATAATAAAAATTATGAAAAGATACTTTTACAGAAAAGAATAATTGTATCTGGATTTGATGAGCTAAAATCTTTTCTTCTGGCAGTCGCTGATAACTCATTATTAAAAGCATCAGCAGCAAATCTGGAGTCCTTTAAAGCTGCCGGCAAGGCCATGAGGATAAAGGTGCTTAGTGCTCATTCCAACATGATTGATTTGAGAGAGAAAAAAAATGCCCTGGTAGATGAAATTATTTCAAAACTAAAGACTGGAACTCCGGAACATGTTCTGTTTGCTTTAAAACTGATAGAATTTCAGGCAACAGCTTCTCGTTATTTACTTACTTTTGAAAGTAAATTGAAAGCAGCATTGAATGCCCAAAAGAATGAAGTTATGAAGATTGCTGATGAGCAGTTTTCTCAGTCAGATACTATAAAAAAAGTTAGAAATTTGCTGCGACTTGATGATGCTGAAAGAAAAGCATATTCAACTTTTTATGAGAGTATCAGGCAATATTCTGATTCAGAAAGATATAAAATCTATAAGGATTTCAATCATATTTATAATGTAGAACTCAAAAGTCAGAAAGTACTGGCAGCAAATTTGACCATTGTTTTATATTTATTAATATTTGGAATTGCTTTTCAGTTTCTTTACCTGTTCTATCAAATTAATAATAAAAATAAAGAGTTTATCGATCAGACCAATGAGCTTAGAAAAGGTCTGGAAAGTCAGAAAGAATTAAATGAGTTGCAGCGAAAATTTGTCTCGATGGTTTCTCATGAATTCAGGACGCCTCTGGCTATTATTGATTCAGGCGCCCAGAAAATGCTCAGGCGCGCAGAGAGTTTAACTACAAATAAGATAAAAGAGCTTGGGGCAAAGATTCGCTCTCATATTAATAAGCTTATTGAACTTTTGGATAGTACGCTTCATTCACAGAGGATGGAAGCTGGCGCAATGGAACTGATGCTTGGTCCATGCGACCTCAAGCTTATCATTGGTGACGTATGTCAATTACAGTATGAAATTCATACTCGCAATACAATTCAGCTCAATGTATCTGATTTACCCCCCAATATTATTGCAGACGATAAACTGATTGCTCACGTAGTTACTAACCTGGTTTCTAATGCAGTAAAATACTCACCTGATGGTACTGAAGTTGTTATTATTGGCAGGAACTCTGAAGATTTTGTAGAAATTGAAGTGCAGGATAGTGGAGTTGGTATACCCCCCGAAGAAATAGCAGAACTGTTTAACTGTTTCTATCGGGCAAGTACTTCCATAGGAATTTCCGGTACAGGTATCGGGCTACATCTGGTGAAAAATATAGTCGACCGTCACAATGGAACAATCGAAGTGACCAGTGAAGTAGGTAAGGGATCTGTTTTTGTGTTGAGGCTTCCCAAATCACAGCCAGGCTATGTAATTGATAAAGAAAAAAAGCTTGAACAGGTTGCTTAAAATTTTAATGAATAATCAATTAATATTGAACTTAACCTAATGTAAAAAACAATATTGTATATTGTGGAGTGAATAAAAGAATTTTTTTCAAAATGCGTTGCGGCGCTACGGTAAAGATGAGTGGAGTGCTTGATGCCAAAAGTACTTTTGGTTGAGGATGAAGTTGACCTTCGTGAGGCGATGGCAGAAGAAATTGCTGAAGAGGGTTATGAAGTTCAGGTTGCACAAAATGGCCTGAGGGCATTAGAGCAGCTCGCCAACTATGTTCCGGACATAATAGTATCCGATATTTCAATGCCGGAAATGGATGGCTTTGCCTTTCTTGAAAGCCTGCGTTCTGCACATACCCACCTTGACGATGTACCATTCGTCTTCCTTTCAGCCTTTAATGCTAAAGATGATGTGATTAAAGGAAAAAAACTGGGGGCGGATGATTATCTGGTTAAACCTGTAGATTTTGAATTACTGTTTGCAACTATCGAGGCGCGTCTTGGTCAGGTCCAGAGGATGACCGAGAGAAAGGAAGCGCAGTTTGTAAAACTCTACCATACCTTGCAATCAAACCAGCAGGCAGCGGGTTCTGATGAGCAAAAACCAGATCCTGTCGAGGATGACGGACGAGAGCGAGTCTATGGTCGTTGCCTGAATTTTGAAAGCCTTGTTTCTATCTTTAATCGGTTTAATCAGAACAAGCAGCAGACGCTTGATGATTTTATACGCTCCATTCTTGATACATCTATTCCTCCGGAAATTGAACTGGATTCTACGATTCCCGGTTTGATATTTATGTACGGTGCAGATCCTTCACATCGCATAGTGATGGAAGAAAACCTGTTTCTTGATCAGCTTATACAAAAGAAATTATATGCACATGAAATCGGTCAGACTATAACGAATAATTTTGGCCAGCTCGTTTTGGGTAAAGATCTGAGAATTCGGGATATTCCATTCGATACAAGGCTTGATAAAGAACTTCTTGAGGACGGAGAGCAGCGTAGCAAGGCCTTGTTACAGAAACTCAGGGCCAAGTATAGCGATAAAGAGTTCCTTCAGGAAAGAACAAAAAATGTTCGCGAGCAAAGCGATATTTTTGAGGCAAACTTCCATGACAATAAGGGACAGGGTCTCAATATGAAGTTCTTTCATTTTGATGAGCTGTCAGAGAATTACCTCCAGACTGCAATCGCATTTTGCGGAACAGGTAGCCAGAAAGCTATTGATTTCCTTAGAGATTTAACGTTTTTAGAGCTGTTGCCGGGAAAAATAGGAAATATAGATGCTGATGCAATAGTTGTTATTGATGTGCATTACGAGACGGTATCTAAACCTGAAAAGCTCGCCCAGTATAGAATGAAGTATGAGTCCGTCGTAGCTGAAGTGGCCAACAAAATATACCTTAACGTGCGGGGGCTGCCTCATAACATAGACTTGGGGAAATGTGCCAACCTTGTTCAGAACTGTAAAATCCGGAAAAGTGGCTGGATTGCTCAGTTTAATCCCTGGCTTGATATGGGATTGGAAGTAGATCAGTTGAAAGTGCCTTATGTTGTCTGGAGTATGAACGATATATATGGAACACAGGCGTCTCTTTCTCATTATAAGAAGCAGAAAAGTGCTTATAAACTATGCGGAAGTTCTTTATTACTTCGTGATATACCCAGCAGCATAGATGTCTCCGAATTCAAGGCATTTGATTTTGACGGCTACTCTATAAATCAATAACTCATTTCCTGTTTGCTACCTCCAGAACCGAAACCACCTGATTATATCAACTATCGAGAATAATGTTGCGGCGACATAAGTCATTGCACATGCGCTTAATATGGATCGTGCTGCATTCATATCGCCTTTCGGTAAGTAGTTCCCGCGATCAAGTATAGGTAATGCCCTGTTGAACGAGGCATCAAACTCTACAGGTAATGTAATCAGGTGCAGCAAAACCCTGAAAAGCATTATGACTACAAAAATTCCAATACTGAGAAGTGCGAGTCTGGGGTTAAAGGTGCTGAATATAGGTGTCGTCAGAAGAATAACCTTTGCTGTCATCTCGCCAAAATGAGATACTTGTGCAAAGTTTGATCGTATCCTGAGGGGAGGGTATGCATCCCGATCCTGTAGAGCATGACCTACTTCATGTGCCGCAACAACAACCGCTGTCAGTGTTTTGCCATTCATATTAGCTTTTTCAAGTCGAACTGTTTTATCACTGGGGTCGTAATGATCACCGATTTCTGTCATCTCAACCTTTACATGTTGCAGGTCTGCCAGGTCCAGAATATGTCTTGCAAACTCGCCACCAGTCCCTGGATAGTCAGAGCGATGAATAGAGTGTCGCTTTAATATGTGCTGAGCCCAGACCATAGGTGCAGTGCAGACAATGACCAGTGCAATAAAAGCTATAAATATGACCATTCGATACATCCTTTATGAGGTAAAAAGGAAATGGCAACTTTATGCCCTTTAACTAATATTAGCTTTGTTGATGACATCAGGCACTTAACTTTATGGTTAATCCATCCCGGGTTGATTTCAATAGGTGGTATCTTGAATAACTTTTTATAAGAGGGTTAGTCTCCAAGTTATTATTTTTCAATGTTTTTCTTAGAGTCTGCTGTGGGATTTTTTATCTTTTTTCGTTTTTTCTATAATAATATTGATCAAAAGTCTTTACGCCTCAGGTGTAGCATCATAGACTAATCAGTGAGTTTAAAAATTATTGTGTATCCAGGCTCTACGTTTGTAAATCTTACTATTTTGCAGCACGCTGAGCTTGAAGCTACCGAGGAAAAGTAACGTGAATAAGCCGGATGGTGATGTTTTGCGCGCCTCTAACAATTTAGCAGGCACGTCGGACATTCAAGAATCGGGGGAGCGCAAGAGCGCTTCTAAATCCAAGCCTAAGAATGGCAGTTATTTGCGTGATAAATCGGGAGAACAGGGGCGAAAACGCTCTTCCAGCTCTTCATCATATCGTGGTAGCAGGCGTCGTAAGCGAAGCAGTGGCCATTCTTCTGTATATGCCGCTCTGGATCTGGGTACAAACAACTGCAGGTTGCTGGTAGCCCGCCCTACACGCCGTGGTTTTATGGTTATAGATGCATTCTCGCGAATCATAAGGCTTGGTGAAGGGGTATCCAAATCAGGCTATCTTTCAGAAAATGCCATGACCCGGACTATCGAAGCATTAAAGGTGTGTTCCGGTAAAATGATGAGTCGTGGGGTCCAGCGCTCACGTCTGATCGCTACGGAAGCATGTCGAGTTGCAGCTAACGGTGAAGAGTTTATCAGTCGCGTTCAGTCCGAGACCGGGTTGAAGCTGGACGTCATCAGCCGTGAAACTGAAGCAAAACTTGCAGTATCTGGTTGTGCATCTCTGTTAGACCGGAATTGTGATTGGGCCCTTATTTTTGATATCGGGGGGGGATCCTCCGAGTTGATTTGGCTAGACCTCTCAAAAGCTGAACAGGTTGCAAAAGGCCGTCGCACGCTGCATGACCGCGTTGAAACTCAGAATTCGATACACGCATGGACTTCGCTGCCTATCGGAGTCGTAAAACTCGCTGAAAAATTTGGCGGACATGCTGTTTGCGAGAACGTATTTGAAGATATGGTCGAGCATGTAATGGGCTTGCTTCGTAAATTTGAAAGTGAGCACGGTATTTCTAAGCAGCTAAAGGGCAGGAATACACATTTTTTGGGAACATCGGGTACAGTAACAACATTAGCTGGAATTCACCTTGGTTTGCGGTCATATGATAGAAACCGTGTAGACGGTACCTGGATGGATACAGGCAGTGTACGGAATGTTACCAACAGTCTTGTCTCTATGTCATATCAGGAAAGAGTAGCCCAGCCTTGCATTGGTTCAGAGCGTGCAGACCTTGTGCTGGCGGGTTGTGCTATACTCGAAGCCCTGATACGTATGTGGCCATCTGAGCGTTTGCGGATTGCAGACAGAGGGCTAAGAGAGGGAATACTGGCAGTATTGATGGCTGAAGACAGAGTGCATCACAAATACTGAGTTGTTCCCGTTAACAGGAATTCATGGACAATACGATTATGGCTAAGTCAAGTGGCCGAGGCAAAGGTGGTGCAGGTGCCCGGGATCTGCACGTAAAGGTTAAAACCGCCAGAGGCAGAAAACTTTCATCTACCAAATGGCTGCAGAGGCAGCTCAATGATCCCTACGTGGCTGCGGCAAAACGAGATGGTTATCGTTCGCGGGCAGCATACAAGCTATTGGAAATAGATGATAAATATAGATTATTGAAGCCTGGTTTCAATGTCGTGGATCTGGGTTGTGCTCCAGGCGGTTGGGCCCAGATAGCGGCAAAAAGGGTAAAAGCTACTGCCGATGAAGGTAAGGTTGTGGGGATTGATCTTCTTGAAATGGAACCAATTCCAGGGGTGCATTTTATTCAGGGCGACTTTACTGACGATGAATAACCTGAAGAGCTAATGAACTATTTCGAAGGGCAGAAAGCAAATATTGTTATGTCCGACATGGCCGCTGCGNNGCTGCGGCAACAGGACACAAGCAGACAGATCACCTGCGTATCATTGGTTTATGTGAAATTGCACTGGATTTTGCGCAGAATGTTCTCGATAAAGATGGCGTTTTCCTGGCTAAGGTATTACAAGGCGGTACAGAAAACGATCTGCTTAACCTGATGAAACGGGACTTTTCTATTGTGAGGCACGTAAAACCGAAGGCAAGTCGTGCAGATTCTTCGGAGCTCTATGTTCTCGCTACAGGTTTCAGAGGCTGTAGTGCTGATAATATCGGGTGACAAACATTTCAAAATGGCTTCCCATTTCCGATAAGAACTGATACAAGCGGGTGTCAACCTTTAAGTTTTATGTGTCATCTGGGTTTGGAAAGAAGCAGGTAAGCTTTGTCCAGCTACAGAATTCGCACATGCTTATATGAATATAGGAGGTTGGCATTATGCCAAACGGGCTGAATAAAACCAATATTGAAACCGCTCTCACGTTTGATGATGTACTGCTTAAGCCCGGACCGTCTGATGTTATGCCGACGGACGTGGATACAAGCTCACATGTTACCAAATCTATTTCAGTAAAAATTCCAATTCTGTCTTCTGCAATGGACACTGTTACAGAAGCAAGGCTGGCTATTGCTATGGCTCAGTCTGGCGGTATTGGTGTTATACATAGGAATATGACACCGGAGCAGCAGGCTGATGAAGTTGCACAGGTAAAGAAGTTTGAATCAGGAATGGTTGTCAATCCAGTGACAATTCAACCTGATGCTACCCTGGCAGAAGCAATGGATCTGATGCACGGGCGCAAGATTTCAGGGATTCCTGTAGTACAAGCTCCTGCCGGCGAAGGCTCCACAGGAAAACTGGTTGGCATTCTGACAAACAGGGACGTTCGCTTTGCAACGAATATGAACGAACCTGTTTCTTCATTGATGACAAAAGAGAACCTGATAACAGTCAAAGATAATGTTGACAAAGTTGCTGCTAAAAAGCTTCTGCATCAACATCGAATCGAGAAGCTTCTGGTCGTTGATGATCAATATCATTGTGTTGGACTTATAACAGTTAAAGATATTGAAAAGGCCAGACTTCATCCTGATGCCTGTAAAGATGAGCAGGGCAGGTTGCGTGTTGCTGCAGCTACTACAGTCGGTGAAGACGGCTTTATCAGAACCGAGCATCTGGTTGCTGCAGGTTGTGACCTTGTGGTTGTTGATACGGCACATGGACATTCAAGTAAGGTTCTCGAAGCTGTTAGCCGTATTAAAAAGTTTTCAAATCATGTTCAGGTTATTGCAGGCAATGTTGCTACATCAGAGGGAACAAAAGCTCTGATTGATGCTGGTGCTGATGCCGTTAAGGTTGGAATTGGCCCCGGATCAATATGCACGACGCGAATAGTTGCAGGTGTTGGTATGCCGCAACTGTCAGCAATTATGGAAGCTGTTGAAGCTGCACAGAATGCTGGGATTCCTATCATAGCTGATGGTGGGATCAAGTATTCTGGTGATCTGGCTAAAGCAATTGCAGCAGGAGCAGGCTGTGCAATGATAGGCTCTTTGCTGGCAGGTACTGATGAAAGCCCGGGCGAAGTATTTCTGTTTCAGGGACGTTCATATAAATCCTATCGTGGTATGGGCTCTGTTGGCGCCATGTCTCGTGGTTCTGCAGACAGGTACTTCCAGCAGGAAGTCCGGGATTCTCTGAAGCTGGTTCCGGAAGGGATTGAAGGGCAGGTTCCATATAAAGGTCCTGCAGGCAGTGTTGTTCATCAGCTTATTGGTGGGTTAAGGGCTGCAATGGGTTATCTGGGAGCCAAAGATATAAAAGACCTTCAGGAGCGTGCAGAGTTTGTCAGAATTTCCCCGGCGGCATTGAGGGAAAGCCACGTACATGATGTAACTATAACCAGAGAAAGCCCTAACTACCCAACTTAGGGTTGGCAGGTTGAATAAATATAATAATAGCGTACAGGTGACTGATTATGAAGAATACAGCGATACTATATCCTCTTTTTGCTCAGGTAACTCTTGTTTTTATTATGTTATTCTGGATGGGGATTGAGCGCATTGGAGCGATAAGAAAGGGGCAGGTTAAGGCTTCTGATATAGCACGCCGCAATGCTTCTTTTCCTGAGCAGTGCGCTATGGTTAGCAATAACTATCATAATCAGTTTGAGTTTCCGGTGTTGTTCTATCTGCTGGTGCCGCTGGTTATGATAACCAATCAGGTCGACATGCTAATGGTCGGTCTGGCGTGGGTATACGTTGGAATACGGTATATCCATGCATATATTCACACAAAAGTTCGCAGCATCACAAAGCGTTTTTTTATGTTTATGATCAGCTGCTTTGTTTTACTTGTGATGTGGCTGCTTTTTGCAGGCCGCATTATTTTAAGCAGTCTTTAAAGGTAAGTACAGAATGCGGTTTGGTGGCAGGCTTCAGGCAGCGATTGAAGTCATAGAAGAAATAGAAAAAAATCATCGTCCTGCAGGGGTTGCACTTGCTGACTGGGGCAAGTCAAATCGATTTGCAGGTTCGGGGGATCGGGCTGCCGTTGGTAATGTGGTTTATGACACCTTGCGTACCCGCGCTTCTACAGCCTGGAGAATGGGAGATGAAAGTGCACGCTCACTGGTCATGGGCACGCTGGTTTATGAATGGGGCGAAACTGCAGAGGAAATTAACCGGCAATTTGTTGATGATAAACATGCGCCGGAAGCACTATCCGGCAAAGAACTGAAGAAGTTTGAGAAAACCAGCCTTGAAGATGCTCCCGGCTGGGTACAGGCAAATATTCCGGAATGGCTTGAAGGTGTATTCCAGGAAAATTTTGACGAAGAATTTATTGCTGAAGGTGAGGCACTGACTAAGCGCCCGCCTACTGATCTCAGGGTGAATTCACTGAAAGCAGATAAGGAAAAAGTTGCAAAGGCCCTGACACGTTTTTCCCCGGTAGAGACTCCACTGACTAAATCCGGTTTGCGACTGCTGCCATCTGAAGGTATGGGACGTAATGCCAACGTGCTTCCTGAGGCTGGTTATCAGAAAGGCTGGTTTGAAGTTCAGGATGCCGGCAGCCAGATTGTTTCCGAACTGGTTTACCCTCGTTCAGGAGAGCAGATCCTGGATTACTGCGCAGGTGCTGGTGGTAAAACACTCGCTATGGCTGCACAAATGGGGAATAAAGGACAGGTTCATGCCTATGACGTGGACAGAAACAGGCTTGCTCCCATCCATGAACGTCTGAAGCGGGCTGGCACACGTAATGTACAGGTACACAGCCCTGGAGATGATTTGGAACCTCTTAAGTCCAAAATGGACAGAGTCGTTGTTGATGCCCCCTGCACAGGATCTGGAGTTTGGCGCAGGCGGCCAGATTCAAAATGGAAGCTGACTGAAGCAGCCCTTGATCAGCGTATTGAAGAGCAGACACAGGTTCTGAACGAAGCTGCTGAGTTTGTGAAGCCAAATGGTTATTTATGCTATATTACCTGCTCTGTTCTGGCTCAGGAGAACGAGGGACGTATATACAACTTTCTTGAGCAACATGAAGATTTTGAACTGTTATCAGTAAGTGAGGTCTGGGAAGATTTGTATGGTATGGACAATCTTCAGCCGTGGTCGACTGATACCTACAGTGTTACATTGACGCCAGCAACAACACAGACAGACGGCTTCTTCTTTGCTGTTATGGCTCGTAATTCATAATAAAAACATGCCTCGTTATCGGGAGAAAATGATGACAGATCACTGGGAATATTATCCATGTCAGGTCGAAGATCAGACGGCATTTATCTTTTATGATCATGGGATTAGTGAAACGATTGACGACTTGGGTATTGATACATTTCTATGGCTCAAGGTTCCATTACAGACGGATAATGGCAGCGGTCTGCCACTTGAAAGTGAATTCGAACAGCTTGCTGTTATCGACGACCTGATTGAAGAGTTTGTTGAAGGTTACGACGGTGCTTATGTGGGACGTGTAACAGCAGGAAAAGCACGCTTCTTCCACTGTTATCTGAATGTTTCTGAAGATCTTGTTCAGGCATTTGTCACACAGGTAAATGAGCAGACAGGATACCAGACAGAGTATCTGATTGAAGAAGATAAGAACAAGGACCACTACTGGGCTGATCTGTATCCCTCAGACGAAGATCTGCACGTTATGCGTGATCTCAAGGTTATGGAAGAACTTGAGGAAAACGGCGATGATTCCAGTAAGGCGAGACGAATTGACCATTGGGTTTACTTTAAAACAGAAGAGAATTTGAACATTTTCCAGGAATGGGCCAAAGAAGAAGGCTTCTCGGTTGAGAGTTTCGGCAAAGCTGAAGAGGCTCTGCATGATCATGCCTTTGTCCTGCAATTCTATATCACTGAACGCCCTGTTATTGAGGAAGTTAGTGAAACCACAGCAAAAATTGTTCGTAAAGCAGAAGAGCTTGATGGGGAATATGATGGCTGGGAGACCAGTGTCGAACCCGCAGATCCGGTAAACTAAGCCCTATGGAGGGTTAACATATACAGGGGTGCGCTTGTGACCATTGCATTGGTTGCTGACTTGCTGTTATTAGAGCGCATCTCTTACAAACTATTAGAAACTTGAAGCACATGACAGATCGCATACTTATCATAGACTTTGGCAGCCAGGTAACACAACTCATTGCCCGCAGGGTAAGAGAGGCAGGTGTTTACTGTGAGATTGTTCCTTTTAATAAAGCTGAAGAAGTTTTTGAAAGTTTTGATCCAAAGGGCGTTATCCTCTCTGGTGGACCAGCCAGCGTTGCTGATATGGGAACACCAAGGGCGCCGGAAGCAATTTTTTCATCTGGCCTTCCCATACTGGGTATCTGCTATGGTCAGATGACCTTATGTGCTCAGTTAGGCGGACAGGTTGAAAGCTCTGATCATCGCGAGTTTGGCCGTGCAAAAGTCAATGTAAAGAAAAGCTCCCCTTTGTTTGATGGTGTATGGGAGCAGGGCCAGGATTATGAAGTCTGGATGTCTCACGGAGACAGAGTCAAGGCCCTTCCCGAAGGTTGTGAAGTTATAGCAAGCTCCGAAGGTGCTCCATTTGCAGCCTATGCAAATGAAGAAAAAAGATACTACGGCCTGATGTTCCACCCGGAAGTTGTACATACTCCTGATGGAGCAAAGCTTCTTACGAACTTCGTGAATAATATTGCCGGTTGCACAGGTGACTGGACAATGGCTGCTTTTCGTGAGGATGAAATTCAGAAAATTCGCGATCAGGTTGGCACAGGTCGCGTGATTTGCGGATTATCTGGTGGCGTCGATAGTGCAGTAACTGCAGTGCTTATCCATGAGGCTATCGGTGATCAATTGACATGTATCTTTGTTGATCATGGTCTTATGCGCATGAATGAAGCCGATGAAGTCGTTCAACTTTTCAGGGAACATTACCATATTCCGCTTGTTCATGTTGATGCGAGCGAGACTTTCCTTGGAGCACTTGCAGGTGTCTCTGACCCGGAAGTAAAGCGGAAAACAATTGGTAAGCTGTTTATTGATATTTTCGAAGCGGAAGCCGAAAAAGTTGGTGGTGCCGATTTTCTTGCTCAGGGAACGCTATACCCGGATGTGATTGAAAGTGTCTCATTCACTGGTGGTCCATCGGTTACAATCAAGTCTCACCATAACGTAGGCGGCTTGCCTGATCGGATGAACATGAAACTGGTCGAGCCATTACGGGAGCTGTTTAAGGACGAGGTCCGTGTTCTTGGCCGTGAGCTTGGCTTACCTGAAGTATTTGTTGGCCGTCATCCATTTCCCGGACCTGGCCTTGCAATCCGAATCCCTGGCGATATTACAGAAGAAAAAGCGGATATTCTGCGTAAAGCTGATGCAGTATATCTGGATGAAATTCGCAAGGCAGGCTTGTATGATGAAATCTGGCAGGCATTTGCTGTATTGCTACCGGTTAGGACTGTCGGTGTAATGGGGGATGGCCGGACATACGACTATGTCTGTGCTTTAAGAGCTGTGACCTCTACAGATGGTATGACCGCTGATTATTATGACTTTTCCCATGAATTTCTGGGGCGTACTGCAACCCGGATAATCAATGAGGTGCGTGGTATCAACCGGGTTGTTTACGATATTACTTCAAAACCTCCTGGAACCATTGAATGGGAATAGTTTTGGCTTGCTCATTTCCTTAAGGAAGAGTATACATCATGGTAATAGATTCACTTTACGATGCAAAATCGCAGTGCAATTTATTTATGCATATACGTACTGAGGGTGGTTATGCCTTGAATTTGCTGGTCTGTTCCACCAAATTTTAGATTATAAGTATTTTACCTTCTTATTATAGGAAATATTAGATAACACGGTCCAATCACTCAAAAATATTGTATAGTTACACTGCAAATACGATAAATATCTTTTATCAGCCATTTTTGTAGAGTATATGCAGAACAATCGACTTTGGCTGGAAATTTGGTCATATACGCCGTTTAGCTTTTAACAAGGCGCACGAGTAGGCCCTTCTCCCAAAATTTCGAAGAACTCGGGCTTGCTTAATGCGTTAGCCTACAAGTCAACATGGATACAAAAAAGGATTTCTCCATGCAAACAGGTACAGTTAAATTTTACAATGACCAAAAAGGTTATGGTTTCATCGAGCCAGAAAACGGCAGCAAAGACGTATTCGTTCACGCTAGTGCTCTTGAGCGCGCTGGTATGCGTGGCCTGCACGAAGGTCAAAAAGTTTCTTTCGATACTGAGCAAGATGCCCGTAGCGGTAAAATTGCAGTATCGACTATTCAAGCTGCATAATTAGCTTACATACAGTTTAAACTTATTAGTTTTATAACTGTTAAATCCCCGGCCATTGGTCGGGGATTGTTATTTGTAGTGTAGAAACTTACTCTGCAATCCACTCTTTAAACAGAGTCCTGGCAATAGCAATGCTTGGCGGCAGATAGTAGCCATGAGATTCCGGGTTATTCATCACCTCGATAATCTCCTGTTTGGATACCCATCTGGCTTCCCTGATTTCTTTCTCATCAATAGTCATTTCAGCCGTCTCGGCTTCCATATGAACACCAATCATCAGGCTGTGAGGAAAAGGCCAGGGCTGGGAACATACATACCTTACATGACCGCCAACAACGCCGACTTCTTCAAATACTTCACGCCGTGCTGCATTCTCAATCGTCTCACCGGGTTCAATAAAACCAGCAAGGCAGGAGTAGAAATTTTCAGGGTAATGGTGGCTGGCTCCAATAATACAGTTATCGCCGTGAGTGACCATCATAATAATAACAGGATCAAGGCGCGGGAAATGCTGCTTTTCGCATTTGCTACAGTCTCGCCGCCAGCCACTGTGTGCAATGGTGGTTTTTGTTCCGCAATTGGCACAGAACTGATGACTTTCATGCCATTTGAAAACACTGCCTGCCTGTGCGACCATACCTAGATTGGATACAGGCATAACACGCCGTGATACGAAAGTTCTCAGATCAAGCTGCTCAAAATCCTCTGATGCATCAAGGCTTACAGACACTGCAAAATAGTGCTCTTCGCCATCACTTCCCAAAAATAATGACAGTTCCTTGTCATGTTGGATCATACTCAATTCAGATTCAGAAAAAGTACTTTGCTGATCCGATGCGCGCAGTATGATCTGCCCCTCTGAAAACAGGATAAACCGTGTAGCTCCAGGGGCATTTTTAATGTCGATAGTGGGACGAAGGTAATCCATTTTGTCCAATGGATTTTCGGAAAAAAAAGGTGTCGGCGTTGGGCGCATAGATCTGACTCTGTCTGGATTTGTATTTATTTTATTATCTACAAGCCAAACCTGACAACAATTTCAGTATCGTTCACTTTGACGTCTTTCATCATCATGCTCGCAGCATATTGTCCGAGATCATCTGACTTTAGTTTGTAGACCGGGTTTGCTTCTAAATAGTTCTTCAGTGTTTTTTCTACGAATTTTTTAGTTTGTTCAAGGTAATTATCTGGCATGTCTCTCAAAACAAAGCGTTCCAGCTTTGCGGACTTCAGATAAAATGCACCTTCCCTGGGCTCATATTTCAGGACGCCTGACGCATTTACAGAGCCGTTTACAGGCTTCACACCCTTAAGTTTGGTCTTAACATGGATATCAATGCCAGCGACGACACGTCCGGTTTCTTTTACAAGGTCTATCCGGGGATTAAAGAGGGTTACATCAAACAGGTAGAGGTAGGTTTTTGTTATCGGCATCTTCTGGTCAAACTGCTGCTGCAGTTTATTTTCCTGAATAGTGACAACATACTTCTGGCCAGACAGATAAAAATAACCCGCTGTTCCAAAACCAATTAGAAGAACAAGTAGTGTTACCAGAGTTTTTTTCATGGTGCTGCCT
>JBOEGA010000040.1:0-5835 GCA_050633205.1 Methyloligellaceae bacterium
TTCAGAAGCAGCATGGGCATCTTCAGACCTGGAAATAGTAGCAGCTCCTCATATCATGTCTGTTGTTAATCATTTTAAGGGCTTGCAGGTATTATCCAGACCTGAGCCCAAAATGATGACAAAAAATGAGGACTTGCCCGATCTTCAGGATATTAAGGGGCAGGAAAGTGCAAAACGTGCTCTCGAAGTAGCTGCTGCTGGAGGCCACAATCTTCTTATGGTAGGCCCGCCCGGATCCGGGAAGTCTATGTTAGCCCAGCGTTTATCATCAATTCTTCCAGAATTGGACGCCAAAGAAATGCTGGAAGTCAGTATGGTTCAGTCTATGGCTGGTGAATTAACCGGAGGTAAGCTCGGCTGTAGCCGTCCTTTTAGAGCCCCTCATCATTCCGCGAGCATGGCAGCATTGGTTGGTGGAGGGATAAAACCAAAACCCGGTGAAGTCGCTTTAGCTCATATGGGTGTTCTGTTCCTTGATGAACTGCCGGAGTTTGCACCTCAGGTGCTGGATTCTCTGCGCCAGCCACTGGAAACCGGAGAAACTGTTATTGCGAGGGTAAACCACCGTATTACCTACCCGTCCCGTATTCAGTTAGTCGCTGCAATGAACCCGTGACTATTCGTTGCCCTATGGTCAGCGTTTTTCGTAGAAGGAACATACAGAAGTTTGATTTCTACGGATTGATCGTCAACAACGATTTGCTTTGTAATTGCTTCAACGATTGATCGTTTTTCATCTTCTTCAATACAACTCCACCTACTATATAAATCTCTAGTGTCGTTCAGGACAACTTCTCTTGAAGCCTTGCTGTTTTTCATAATATCAATTTGGGCTTCCAGGTTGGGCAATTCTTCTTCAATCTGGGCTAGACGTTCTTCCAGGGGTTTGTTTCGCTTGCCAAAGCCTTTGCTGTCGATCTGTCCGTCTATGTAAAGGTCATAGAGTTGATCCGCCTGCTTTTCCAATTTTCTCTGTTCATCAACCAAAACTTTGAGCTGCTGCTTTTTAGATGTCAGCACTTCATTGGCTGCTTGTAGGTGCTGCTCCAGTTCAACATCTGAAAAAACAAAAGCTTTCAGTTGAGAATGATAAATACCGTCTATGTCTTCGATTGGAATTTTGTTGGTACAGCCGGATTTTGAACAACGATAAATTGGAGGACTGCTGCGAGCGTGCATTTTGTGACCGCAGTTGCAGAATACATAGCCACCAAGCAGGTGTTTGCGTTTCTTGGTGGGTTTTCTTCCGGCTGCCATTTCATCCAGAATGGCATTGCAACGCTGCCAAGTATCTTCCGGTACTATCGCTTCTACTTCTCTATATACCCACTCGCTTTCGTCTTTCAGTTCAGCAGCTTTGCCTACACCCTGGCTACGAGTGTAGTTGGCTCGGTGCAGCCCTTTAGCTGTTGGATCACGTAGCAGACGGTCAATAGTGGTATCAGAAAATGCTCCGCCTTTGCGGGTGCGGTAGCCTTGCTCGTTTAGCAATCTGGCCACGGTCTTTTTTCGTTTATGCTCCAAGAACAAATCGTACATCAGTTTGCGTATAGGAGCCTCGGTAGGATGCGGGACTAAAGCACCATCTACCCATTGATAGCCAAAGCTGGCTTGGCCACCGATGTTTTTACCCATCTTGGCTCTGATAGGAACGGAGGCTTTGACCCGTTCGGCTATTTCTTCACGTTCAAATTGAGCTAGGGCCGCAATGACGGTAAAGAACAGACGGCCAGCAGGTGATCCGGTATCTATGCTTTCATGCAGTGAAATGAGATCAGCCCCGTACTGTTCAAAATATTCGGAGAAGTCCAACAGCTCTTTGGTGTTGCGAGCCAAGCGAGCCAGTTTGGAAAAGATCAGCCCACTAATCCGACCGCATTTTATATCCCCCAACATTCGCTGACATTCGGGATGATCCATCACTGATTTACCACTGACCCCGGATAGGTCGTACACATCAGCTACATGCCACTCTCTGGCCTGGGCATAGGCTTCTGCTCGCTTCAAATGATTTTCTGGGCTTTCGCCCTTGGCCTGGTCTTCGGTTGATACACGTATCCAAATGCCAACGGCTTTATCTTGATTTCTCATGTTGCGAACCAGTTTTTTGTAGTGATAACGGGGTGTACACGAGAGATCTATATCATGATTGGGTACTGTGACCTATGGGGAACAGTTGGGAAAGTGGCCAGGTGGGGAAAAACTAACGGAGAATGCATGGCATAAAAAATATAGAAGTAGTGATGTGCATCGAGAAAAGACAGGGAAAATGTAGTGATAGTAGCAGGATTTAAATACCAGTTTTTTGTAGTGATAACAGTAAATAAATGCCGGTCAAGTCTAACTATAGGTAGGCTGTTTTAGTGATGGAGCGTTTCTTACCAGGGCATAAGGAACTACTAGTGCATTAATATTGCTAATTAAATTTGTATACTCAACTTGCATATGCAACAATAAAAGTGTATACTATAGGTAGTTAGTGAAAGCTAACGATTATCTAAACATAATAAAAAATATATGGCTACAAGAAGCTCTATCGCTTACCAAAATGTTGATGGTAGTGTTCACTCCATCTACTGCCACTATGATGGGTACCCAGAACACAACGGCAAAATTCTCAAAGAAAATTACAAAAGTTTTGAAAAAGTCAAAAATCTAATTGCACTTGGGGACATTTCTTCACTAGGTATTGAGATTAACCCAAAAAACGACGAACCACACAATTTTGATGATAGGCAATCTGGTGTGACTGTCGCATATCACCGAGATCGCAAAGAGAATTGGGAAAATGTAAAGCCTAATGAGTATTATGACATTACAGCTTGGCTACGTCACAGTGTTGGGAATTGCGGTTTTGAATATTTATATATCCTCAAAAAAGGTATAGATGGTAACTACTGTTGGTGTTTCATCGATCCCAATAATTTACCGATTGAAAAGTTGTAAGCCCCTACCCGCCAAATTGATAACTAACCTACAGGACCTATGGAAATCGTAACACACGACTTGAGCCGTTTTGGCTACCGTGAGCTAGATATGGCAGGTGATCTACTTAAAGCACTCGCAGATCGAAAAGTCTCCAGCAACATTGAAGATATTGACAACAACATCACGCTTGCCATGAACACCAACAGCGGTTGCGTGTTTCTCAGCGATGATGAGTACCGCACTTTTATGATGAATGATGGTGTACTGGATGAGTGGGCCTACTGTTCAACATGTGGGAGCGAAAACTTTGTAGATGATCTGTTTGATGGAGATTGTACAAACAAAGAGACTTGCAAGCATTGTAACTAGCTAAATAATTGACTTATGAAAACGTACACGAAGACAGTGGAAGTAACAAAACCACGGCTGGAGATTTATTTAGACCGCTTCGCTGAAAATCCAAGAGACTGGCATTGTGCAGGATATTTGTTATCTGCATCCAATAAATACATTGATGATACTGATGTCCATACTCCCGATCGACCCAGTACACTACATACCGCTGAAGAATTAAAGGAAATTATGATGGACGTTGGAATGGTTGCTACAAGCCTGGACGATCATATCAAAAGGATGCACAAGGAAACAGACAACCAGTACCACATATTCCCAATTGTGAGATATGAACACGGGAATGTATCGTATCGTTTAGGTAGTATACATGGCTTTGATTATAGTAACGATACATTCTACTTTGCCCCCAAGACTAGTGAAACAAAAAGAAAACGACAAGCAGAAAAAGTCATAGCTGCTGAGCTAGAAGAATATTCAAGCTGGTGCAGTGGCGAAATATATGCTGTTTCAATCTATGATGAAGTGGGGGAGCTGGTAGATTATAATAGCGGGTATTACGATATTGATGATCTGAAAGCGGACTTGCCAAGCGAGTGGCAAAGTGAAGATTTGGAGCAATACTGGGTACGGTAATTACCTAAACAAAAACCCCGCACAAGACGGGGATTTTTGTTTATCTAAACATGTAAAAAATACATGTCCGTATAGTATACTATATCTACATGATAAAAGTAACAGCCAAAGACATAGCCAACCATTATGGTATCAGCAGGAATACTGTTTTTGCTACTGTCGCCCGCAAAGGGTGGAAGCTCGACAACTTCGCCGATCTAGTGAATATGATAAAACACTACGAATACGGTAACCGGCAAAGAACCAAAAACCGAGATTTTGTAGTGATAACAAAATCAGAAATTAATCAACTACAAGAAGCTGCAAAATCTCCGTCACCAAAGCCTCAACGGAAAAAATAGATTGAGGGTAGTTTTTGAGAAAGTGTACCAATGCCAAGCGTTCTGGCTCGGGTATTGTTTTACGTCGGCTCACTGCATTGACAAACGACCGATGGATAATGGCTTTGCCATGGAAAGCCCGATTCAATCGTAGTGATAACCTTTTTTCCGTTGCATGGATTTGGGGCTTTTGGTCAAATTGGATGCCATGAACCCGAGCGTAGTATTCCAATACATCGTCAGTGCTAGCCTTTCCAAGATAGTCTGCTGGAGTAGCAACTAATCCATCTGCTCGGTGAGCTTCTTGCTCATAACGATAGGGACTACCCTTTACCCATTTTATAACCACATATGACACTTGTAGTGATAACCTTTTTAGTAGTTATCAAACATCGGCTTTAGTGACTGCAACTTGCCTTGATAGGAACGCATCAGTCGCAACCTGGCCAGCTCCTGTCTGATCTTTCTCATCTGCCTGCGTTTTCTTCCCAGGATGACATCTTTGGCAGTCATTTGGTTGAGCCGCTTCAATCCATTGACGATCCGTTGATCGGCTTTGTCACACTCTTTTTGATAATGCCTCATTGAACCAGCGTAGCCGTTGCGGATGACTTCACTGACCAGGCCAATCAGTTCCTGTTTTTTGCTGCCACCAGTTTCTTGAATACCCCAGTATTTGCCTTTGAACTCTGAAGCTATGGACTTTGGCAGTTGTGAGGAACAAAATATTTGTAGTGATAACATGACCATGCCCGCTTTGGGGGAGTTGGTCATAGCATAACGACCGAGGAATTTGTAGTGATAACCGCAACACTTTCAGACACAGAATTTGTAGGGTTAGCTGCTGCAAAGGGATTGCCAATAACCAAATTGTCGATGTGATCTGGTTGATGATCTGATGCTACCTGACTATCAGTGACTGGGCCAAGGAACTCGCTTTTGGTTCTGACTTTGCCACCCTCACGGTAGCTCATCTGCCTATATGCGTAGGACTTGCCCTTGATTTTTTTTACTACAACATTCCAGCCCATGTAGTCTCCCAGCTCCACCCGAGGAGGAAAATGGCAAGAAATCTGCTCTGTGTGAATACTTCTCCGGACTAATCAACATGTTACCCACATAATACCCGCAGTTTGAGGTTTGACAGCATTTGGATATGGTACAATCCAAAGCCATTTTGAAAGTAATGTAATTTAGGAGTATATGAATGTAAGTTATTCTGGCGTGTTTACTCGTGCCATCAGTTTTATCCTGGTTGTCGCTTTTGTAGTGCAGCCTCTCTCAACTTTTGCCGCCGTGCAAAGCAATACGGTTTTTGAAAGTAATCTAAACTACTTTCCAACCTCTGTGTCTGAAACGCTATCAGGCAGTAGTAACCCCTCTGACTTTGTTAGCCAATCTGGGGCCTTCACCTATACTATTCCCATTGTGACCCCAGGGGGTCGGGCTAGTCTGGAGCCTAACCTGGTAATCAATTACTCCTCTCAAAACTCCAACAATCACACGCTTTTTGGTTATGGCTGGAGCCATAACATCCCCTACATCGAACGGGTGAATAAGTCGGGAGTTGATCGCATGTTGACCTTCCCCCTATAATTAG
>JBOEGA010000041.1:0-11915 GCA_050633205.1 Methyloligellaceae bacterium
ACCTGAAACAGGTTTCCTTGGTTTGCCGAAAGAATATGAAGTTATTGTTATAGCAACAGTGGCCGGGTTTCTTCTGTTGTTTCTTCTGGCATTCCTTATTTGGATTGTCAGGCGCAGTTCATCCTCCGAGAGTGATATGCACGAGGAGGCGCCGGATCTAATAAGTGAAAGTGAAGAGCAGGATACGGTATCAGAAAATACAGAAACTATTTCTGATCAAACTGTAATTGAAACGGGCCTGGCTGAACCAGATTATAGTGATGATGCTACAAGAATTATTGGCAGTAATGGACAAAAGGGGGATGTATATGCATTCCTTGAACAACTGGGTGATAATTCCAAACGCATTGAACTGACAAGTACTGCTGTTTCTGTCGGGCGTCACAAGGATAATGACATCAGGTTTTCCAGTTCAACAGTACATCGCCGTCATGCAAGTCTGCATATGAATTCAGAAAAGGTTTTTGTAATTACTGATCTGAGTGGTGAGCAGGGCAATGGCATTTCCATTAACGGAGATAGAATATCTACTGCAAAACTGGAAAGTGGGGACCTGATTGAGCTTGGTGACGTGAGGTTGCGCTTTATTGAGAGCTAGTTTGTGCTCTCTGAAATATTTTATTTTTTTTGTAAATATACTAATGGGGATCGTAATGACAAACCATAGTGATTATGACGATAAAACAGTTCTGATTAATGCCGGAACACAGGCCTCTACCGTGGATCAGGATACCGTTGTAAAAACGGAAAGCTCCACAGGAGTTCAAGCTGCTGAAACTCAAGCTCATGATGTTACTGTTCAGGTTGAGGACACAGGCATTACGATGCATTCTGAAACAATTCACGAACGTCTGGGAATATCGGAAGTTACTGGCGTCGAACAAAACAGCAGTATTCCTGTAAGTCATTCAATTCCTACAAGCAACGAGGGTGAAATGTCAGAAGTTGTAGAAGAAACAGAAGAAGCCACACGCATGCTGACACCTACATATAATAATCAATCTACTTCAGAAAATAGTGCTGACCCGTCTTTAAAGTCAGAAAATGTAAACAGGGAACCGGGAGCTGATAATACACCAGTTGTTGGCTGGCTTGTTGTTGTTGATGGGCCTGGGAAAGGGAATTCAAGGCCAATCGGTTACGGGAATAATACGATCGGGAGAAATGGATCTCAACGTATTCCGATTAATTTCGGGGATAGCAGTATCTCCAGTGAAGATCAGGCTTTTTTGCAATACCATCATAAGACCCGTGAGTTTCTGTTTGTTCCCAATCTGTCAAAGCCAAACGTAGTTGAGGTTAACGAGAGTAACCCGGTCAGTGCAGTATCGCTGAATGCCTATGATGTTATTCGCATGGGGGAAACATCTTTATTGTTTGTGCCTTTGTGCGGTCCGAATTTTGAGTGGAATGACATAAGTGTATCGTGATGACCCGTCTGGAGTATGCCAAAGACTCAATACGCGGGAAGCGGAAAAATCAGGAAGACAGTTGTGATTTTGCGTTAATGTCTGACGAGTTGGCCGTACATGTTGATGAAGCATTTTATAAAGGAAAGCTTCTTGCTGTTCTTGCAGATGGAATGGGGGGACATGCCGGTGGGGCGTGTGCCAGCCGTACTGTCTGTGCAGAGTTTATAAAGCATTACCGTTCAAAAGGCAGTGGTGTGTCTGAAGGGGATGATCTTACAACTTCTCTTCACTACGGTAACCAGGAGATTCTGAACAGAGTATCTGCAGATGAAACCCTTGCGGGAATGGGGAGCACATTTATTGGTGCGAGCTTTGATAAAGGGAACATGTACTGGATCAGTGTCGGGGACTCTCTGCTTTACCTTTACCGGAATAACCAGTTTGAGCAATTAAATGAGAACCATGCCTATTCGTCCATATTAAACAAACAGGTTTTAAAGGGCGAAATTACAGAGCTTGAAGCAAAAAGGCACCCGCAAAGAAATGCATTGCTATCTGCTGTTACCGGGCGAGAGATAGAGAAAATTGATCTGCGTAAAGAGCCTTTTCCTATTTATGATGATGACTGGGTGATACTGGCAAGTGACGGACTACTGTCTTTGTCTCATGAGGAAATTAAAGCTGTAATTGATGCTGAAAAAGATGACGGGCCGGAAGCTATTGTTGATGCTTTGCTAAAGGCTGTCGTTGAGGCCGGCCATCCCAGACAGGATAATACTACTGTTATGGCTATCCATCAGGTTGCGGAAGATATTGATGATATTGTTGAAGCTATCAAGCCAGATGATCAGCAAAGCGAGGTTGACCTTATTGCCAGATGGGTTGTTGCTCTTATGGGAGTAATTATCCTGGCTGCGTGTTCATTAATTTTGATAAATCTGACATTGCCTGAGGAGCAGGTTTCCGCTTCAAAGGCAGAAAAAACAAATGAGGCTAAAGTGGTTGAGGATGGTCGAAAAACACCATCTGTCGAACATCCTGATTAAAGGTGATAAGCTATTGTGGCACAATATTTTAATTTTTCAGGTATTTTTTTATTATTAAGATTGCTTAGAACGATACGGAAAGGCCTAGCGTTTTGTTTGGTCTACAAGTTTGTTCTGGTTTTATTTATTGCAGGAGTACTTCAGGGGTGTTCCTCATCCAATGTTGATGAAAGTGTGGTTCAGGTTGTTTCCTACTCCGGCTATCTGAGTAGAGGGGCAGGTGGTACTGGCTTTGTCATTGGAGATGGCAGCTATATTGTTACAAACCATCATGTTGTAGAAAATGCGATAAAGTCCAGATATGGAAATGTTTCAATTCTTACCGAAGGTACGGGGACAAAGAAATATCCTGCCAGAATTCGCTGGTATTCAGCATCTTTGGATCTTGCCATTCTAAGGGTTCCCGGATTTTCGGCCCCTGCTTTAATACTTAATACTGGTGAGCTTGAAAAAACAGATACGGTTAAAGCTGTTGGTTTTCCCGGTGTTGCTGATGCGATTGGCAGCTATGATAAATCCTGGGCTATTTCTACGCATACAAAAGGGGAAGTCAGCAGGGTCTTTGGTTCTTACAGAAAACGTTATGGAAGGCATCTAAAGGCTATACAGCATACAGCAACTATCAATAAGGGAAACTCAGGAGGCCCGCTGCTTAACAACTGTGGGCATGTGGTCGGAGTTAATACCTGGGGGGCAACCCAAGGGCAAGGCACATTTTTTTCCTCCCATGCAAGTGAGCTCGTGCGCGTTTTAAGAGATCAAAAAATTCCTGTAAGTGTAACCGAGAGCAGGTGTAACAGCTCGGCAGGGGGGGGCTCCATATGGATTGTTGTTTTCAGTGTTGTACTGTCTGTTATAACTGCAGTTGGTATTATGCTGCTGTTCTGGCCAAGAGCGAGGCGGGTTGCTTCCGAGGCATCTCATTTTATTATGCCGTCGAGACAGTATGCAGAGCATGAGGATACTGTATTAAGTAAGTCCACCAAGTTTATCGATGGTACATCATTTTCCAGCTCTACAGCTTACCGGTTAAAGGATGTTTCAAACTCCAAAAGTTATGCGATTGATCCGGCGAAAGTTAAAAGGCATTCACTGGTTATAGGTCGAACTGCAGGCGGGCATGGAATAGAGGTGGATGAACCTGGTGTTTCAAGACAACATGCAAAAATCAGTGTTTCGCCATCTGAACCGTGGCGCTTTTATATTGAAGATCTTAATTCCAGTAACGGTACGCGTGTTAACGGTTCAAAACTGAACGGGAATGAGCAACCAGTTCAGTTGAACTCTGGCGATAAAATACAGATCGGTAACAGGACATTTGTATTTTCAGACGCATCGGTAAAATCAGAAACAGTGCATCACAGCAGTTTTCCTGTCTGGGTGCTTCGAGGTAATGAGCGTGAGACGGGCGCTCCTATTCTTATTGAACTAAAGCGTGAAAGCATGAAAGATAATCAACTGGTTATCGGGCGGAGCGGGTCTCATTGCGATATTATTGTTGCTGACCCAACCGTCTCATCCCGTGGACATGCGAAGATTATATTTCACAATAATGAATTTCAGATATCGGATATGGGATCGACCAATGGAACACTGGTTGACCAACAGAAATTATATGAGGGTGGGATGAATATGGTTGCCCTTGAACACAATATGGTATTGCGACTTGGCTCTCTGGAGCTTCGTGTCGAGCGTATGTAATATAGGGGAGTTATGATGGTCGATAACAAGGTTGCATTGCCTGCGGGCACGGTGCTGCAGAATAATTACAAGATTATCAACGTGCTGGGGCAGGGAGGTTTTGGTATTACCTATCTTGCACATGACGAAGCGCTGCATCAGAAAGTGGCAATTAAAGAGTATCTGCCAAATACTCTGGCTACCCGGGATCAGCTTACGAAAGCTGTCCATCTGCATAGCAAGGAAAGTGCCGAAGCCTTTCAGTGGGGGCTGAAGAGGTTCCTCGAAGAGGCGAGAATTCTGGCCAGACTATCCCATCCTAATATTGTTCGGGTTATGCATTTTATGGCCATGAACAATACCGGCTATATGATAATGCAATATGAGCAGGGAAGGGTTTTAAAAAAATGGGCCGAACAGTTTCCCGGTAACAGGCCGCCGCAGGATCAGTTGTTTAAATTTCTCGGACCTTTGCTTGATGCCTTGAGGGAAGTGCATGCAGCCGGACTGGCACACAGGGATATTAAGCCGGATAATATTTATATGCGTGCCGACGGGAGTCCGGTGCTGCTGGATTTTGGTGCTGCCCGTAATGTGGAAAGTGGTCTAAGCCATACGCTGGCTGCGATTGTAACATCCGGTTACAGCCCGAATGAACAGTATGGCAATGTGGCTGATCAGGGGCCGTGGACAGATATTTATGCTATGGGGGCTGTGCTTTACCGATTGATATCAGGAACGACACCTCCAGATGCACCAAGCAGGATTAATGCCAGCCTTTCCGAAATCAATGATCCATGCGTAAAGCTATCCGAGTTAAATGTTCAGGGGTATAGCAGGGAGTTCCTTGCAGCAATAGACTGGGCATTGGAGGTTAGTCCGAAGAGCAGGCCGCAGAATGTAGATGAGTGGATTTCAGCTTTCGGGCAGCAGGCACAGGAAGCCACACAGGTTGTTACAAGGCCGGTTCGGACAATTGTTACTGAAATGCCGGCCGATGATACTGCTATTGTTGAGATGCAGGATACAGCCCCTGTAGAACTGGAAGCACTGACACAGCCTGTAATAAGTGAGGCTGTTAAAACAGAAGCTACGCAGCAGGAGGGCCAATCTGTTGCCCGTTCTATTCCATATGGCAGAATTGCGGGTATAGCAGCAATGCTGATTGTTCTTGCGGGCGGGGGAGCGGGGGGATACTGGTGGTATACGCAACCAATTCAGGATCTTGTCGGAGATAATTTTCCCAGTGCAAAGCAGGTAGGTGCCTTATCGAAAGAGATCGTGACTGTAAGCGATCATATTGGTGCTGATGATGTTGATGTGATTGAGTTTGATCTGCATGAAGACAGTGAGCTTCATATGAATATTGCAGGGGGATCAGAAGAGAAAAAATTAAGGATTTTTGACAGCAATCAAAAAGAACTCAGCCTTTATGGTACAAATACCGGGAAGGTATCAGAGCTGACAAGAGGAACCTATTTCCTGCATATGATATCACCTGAAAAGTATTTATCACGTTATACCGCTTCTCTTTCGGCATTGCCTGCTGATATTAGAAATCGTCCCAAGAACAGTATTGGTAAAGCTCTTGATCTGGGGAGTGATATAGGAGATCAGCCAGTTCGTTACAGGGGGAAACTGTATGTGGGGCAGAAGGAGCATTATTTCCGCTTGTCCATGTCCAGGCCCGGAGAGATTGCGCTGACCGCAAATACAGTGGCGGGTAAAGGCAGGGCCAGTCTGGCTGATAGCAGTGGTCTGGTAATTGAGAGCGAAAAGCTCAGTCCGGACGAGGGGAAGAATGTCAGGGCAGTTGTTCCAGCCGGGACTTACCATGTGATTATCAGTTCAAATGACAAGAAGATTTTTGAATATGGTCTGTCCTTGCGGGTTGATCATAGCAAGAAGGATATTACCGGACCTGACGAGCCTATTGAAAAGCGAAAATTTGTTCCGATTGAGAAGCCCAAGGGGAAAGTCTGGACTGTTTCTGCCGTGGCTAAGATGGATAACGGCATGGATAAGAATGAGGCGTTGCTTGCTGCGCAGTCTCTGGCCAGAGTTAAGCTGGCTGATGTTGCACAGGGGAAGAAAGATGCGCTTTCTTCTGTTACTTCCCGCCTATCCAATATTGTGAAACTTTTCCCGCGATTTAATGAAGGTGTTCCTTTTAATGAAGTCTGGGATATCAAGTGGGCCAGTGACAAGGTTACAGTTGTTTTAAAGGCTGAATTTGAGAAAACCAAAGGTAATGATTATCTGAAAGCAGCGCTTGATAAGACTGTTATAAAATCTCACACGCCGATTACATTTAATCTGCAATCGCAGAGAGATATGTATATGGGCATTTTTGCATGGCAGGCGGATGGTACTGTTTTGCGTTTATATCCGCGCAGGAACGGGCGGTATTTTATTATGACTGAGGGGCGGGAGGAAACACTTCCGCGCAAGGAGGAGAAGTCTATATTAAGCGCACCTATGCCGGGGCGTACGTCCAGTGATGAAGCTATTTTTGCGGTGGGGTGTTATGCACAGCTTGATTATACCAGCCTTGCTGCGAGTATCTGGGAGCAACCGGACAAGAGTATAAGCAGTTCAGATTTTTTCCAACGACTAGCAACCTCATGCAAACAGGGGCTGTCTATTCGTGTGCTGCATTATTCTGTCTACAAGCCCGCGTGATAAAGGGGCAATCGTATTTTACTGAAAAGTGGAGTCCCTGCAGGTTAATTCATGATCTCTTTACATTAGTCTTATTTGTATATATGTAATAATATTACATTTATGGTTGTGAGGGTATGTTATGAATAACAGCAGTATTTCCATGTTTGATGATAGCCAGGTCGCCGCAGGGTATGACCAGCGGTTTGAAAAACTGGCTCCCTTTAAAGATACGCTGCATCTGATATTGCGGTTTACCCTGTCAGATTTACCGGAAGATGCCAGAATTCTGTGTGTTGGTGCCGGAACTGGAGCTGAGCTTGAGGCAATGGCTCTGCATAATCCGAAATGGGTATTTACTGCAGTGGAGCCTGCCAGGGCAATGCTGGATTTGTGTAAAAAACGGGCTGAAAGTGCCGGTTTTGCAGATCGCTGTGAATTTTATGTGGGGTGTACAGACACGCTTAACAGCCCGGAGCCGTATGATGCAGCAACCTCGATTTTAGTTTCGCAGTTTGTGCTGAAACGGGAAGAACGGATCAGGTTTTATCAGGATATTTCTGACCGTTTAAAGCCTGGTGGCTGTCTGCTGAGTGTTGACCTTTCACCGGGTGATGGGGCTGATACTGGGCGGGAAGCGCAAATGCGTTTCTGGTTAAAGGCAATAGAATATACCGGTGTGCCTGCCGAAAATCTTGAGATGTATGAACAGACATTGCAAAATAATGTATCAGTTCTGCCTGAACAGGAGATCGAAGATATTATCAGTCAGGGTGGATTTGAGAAACCTGTTCCTGTTTATCAGGCTCTGCTGATGCGAGGCTGGTATGCGCAAAAAGCAACTGATTAAACGCGAGATGCTCTATTGGAGATCCGGTCTGGTATTTCAGGTTCCACAAAAGGTTTTGTAAGGGCCGAGGTCGTCTGGCGGGGGGGACACAAATTCTTCCCGGCCGGGTATCTCATCGTAAGGATGCTCCAGAACTTCCAGCAGGGTCTCGAATTTTGAATAGTCTCCATTTGACACTGCTGCCGTAAGGGCTTCTTCTACCTTGTGGTTTCTTGGAATGTAGAGCGGGTTGACCTTGTTCATTGCCTTGGCGCGATTGAATGGGTTTGGGGTGCTGCTATCTTCTTTTTCATACCGTAGTTGCCAACGGGGAAGCCAGCTTTTAAAGGCTGAGGGATCATCGAATAATGAAACTGCCTCTTCCGGTTTGCCATTAACTGCCTTAGCCAGACTGCGGAACAGAAGTGTATAGTCTACATTCTGATTTTCCATTGAGGATAATAAGTCATTGGCCAGTTCCAGATCACCGTCTTCTTGTGTGCTGAGGCCAAGCCTGGTACGCATTCCGTCAAGCCAGTAGGCTGTGTATATCTCAGGGAAAGTTGCGATTACATTTTTTGCCTTTTCAACTGCTGCCTCATCGTTGTCATCAATAAGTGGCAGCAGAGATTCTGCGAAGCGGGACAGATTCCATTTGGCGATGACAGGCTGGTTTTTATAGGCATAGCGGCCATGCTCGTCGATTGAGCTGAACAAAGCATCCGGGTTGTAGTTGTCGATAAAGGCGCAAGGGCCGTAGTCAATGGTCTCGCCGGATATTGTCATATTGTCTGTGTTCATCACACCATGCACAAAGCCAACATGCATCCATCTGGCGATCAGTGCAGCCTGTTTATCCAGTACCGCTTCAAAGAATGACAGATACGGGTTTTCAGCATCTTTCAGGTGCGGGTAGTGGCGGGCTATTGTATAGTCTGCGAGTTGCCTGCTTTTTTCAGTTTCACGTCGTGCAGCAAAGAACTGGAATGTTCCGACACGGATATGGCTGGCAGCAACGCGGGTGAAGACTGCGCCGGGTAATATGGTTTCGCGTATGACATCCTGGCCTGTGGTTACTGCGGCGAGTGCGCGAGTTGTCGGTATTCCCAGAGCATGCATTGCTTCTCCCAGCAGATATTCGCGCAGAACCGGGCCCAGAGCCGCTTTGCCATCTCCACCGCGGGAAAATGGTGTTGCGCCTGATCCTTTCAGGTGAATGTCTTTTCTGTTGCCATGTATGTCAATGACTTCGCCCAGCAGTAATGCACGTCCATCGCCAAGCTGGGATGAGAAAAAGCCGAACTGATGGCCTGCATATGCCTGAGCCAATGGATTTGCTCCTTCAGGAGCTTTGCTGCCTGAGAAGATTTCTGCACCTGTCTCGCTATCCAGAAGCGACGGGTCCAGCCTCAGTTCTTCCGCCAGCACCGTATTAAGCTTTATCATTTTGGGGGCAGGGGCTTTGTCACCTTTCCAGGAGACATAGAAGTCTTCCAGAGATCCGGCATAACTGTTGTCAAAATTAAAGCTGATCCGGTTTTGATCAGTTGTCATGATGATTGTTCTTTCTGTGAAAAGGTGCGTTGTTCATGACAATAGGGGAGAAGGTGTGGTTATACAAGGGAGTGTGGGGGGATGATACTGCAGTGCGGTGAGGTTTACTGGAGAGGCTGGTTTGAACCGGGTCGTTTTTGCCATACGAGAGGGTAATGGTTACCGGGTACCGGATAAAATGACGGAACTGGCTCTGTATGCCAAATCAGCTTCGTGGCCGATCATTTTTCCGGTATGACATTTTTTTGGGGAATGGGTGGGGTTAATATTATATTGCTTTAACTTTTCTATCTGCACAAAAAATACTGAAGTTCTTCAAACTGAGTGCCTAAATGATTGTTATTATCCGGCTAATGCACGGGGAGGCTATTTTTATGTCAAATAACGAGATCATTGAGAACAAGGATAATCATTCGGTTCTGGAGCAGCTGTACAGAACGAGACCAAAGCAATTTGGTGAATGGTTTTCCGAAGCTTATAAAGCGTTTCCGAATTCCGAGACGTTTCAGACCTGGGATGCGCGGCTGAATTATCAGGTTGTTTCGCAAAGTTATTTTAACAGATCCAGCTTTATTGTGATGCTGGTGTTGTGTGTGCTGGCAGGTGCTCTGGTTCGATTACCGGCTATTTTACCCATTGACTACCGATGGTATCACCCGCAATTTATTGCTTCTATAGCGATTTCTATGTTGACAGCCTATTTTCTTTGTACTGCGGATATAACAAAGAGGCGTCTCGGGTTTATTATTACTGCCTCGGCATTGTTATACATCTTCACGTATTTTTTGCCCTTTGACTCTCCTTATTCAAAACGAAGCAGTTCTGTTATTGTTGCGATTGTCAGTTTGCCGCTGGTGCATTTCACTTTACTTGCGTATGCATTTATGGGGGATAAATGGAAAACAACTGAGGGGCGACTGCAGTTTATTCATTATATCGGGGAAACGATAATTTACACTGCCTTGATTCTGGTCGGGGGTATTATACTTACCATATTGACTGCGGGTATTTTTTCATCTCTCAACCACAAAATTTTTGACTGGTATGGCAGCAATATTGTTCCGATTGGGATGATTTGTTCGATCATTGTTGCGACGTTTATTTATGATGGCATCATCCGGAGAGAAGGCAGGCTGGCAAGCATTATCGCCAATATCTTTGCTCCCCTTTTGCTGGTGACTGCTGCTGCGTTTCTTATGGTTCAATTGACAGGAGCACGACCTCGTTTTGCGGACAGGGAAGCTCTTTTTATATTTAATGCCCTTCTGGTTGTTGTCTGGGGAACTGCTATTTACTCGTTGCTCAACAAGGATCAATCACAGAAATTTGGCCTTCAGGATGTGATCAATACCGGGCTTATCATTGCCACGGTTATTGTCAACCTGATTGCGCTGTCAGGAGCGCTCTACAGTATAACAGACAAGTATGGGCTTACAGCCAGCAGGGCTTATCTTATTGGTACAAATATTCTTATCATGCTGCATCTGGTTCTTATCCTTAAGTCATATTTGCAGGAATTCCGTGGTTCATCAGAAAAGGGAAGGCTTAATAATGTTATTGCGGGTTATCTGCCGGCTTATTCCATATGGTCGTTATTTTCGGCGCTTGGGACACCTTTGATTTTCTGGTTTAAGTGATGGGAGCGGGTTTATTAGGGGGTAGCCGGATATACACTGAACAGTGTTTTGGAAGCGTTTTTGTTTGGAGGGTTTTTTACCTTACGAGAGGACAATGGTTACTGGGTACCGGATATTTTTCCGGGGAGGGGATTTTGGTGATTGATGGATCTGTGGCCGGCAAAATTCCGGCATGACACAGGAGGGAGTGTGGTGCTCAAAGAATTTATCGGCTAGTTTTCGGCTAATTTGCGATCAATATCCAAAAATCCCGATAGCTGCAGTGTAACACATAAGTATTTACTATTGAAACTAGATTGCAAGGAACTTCCGCTGGAAAGACTGGGCAATGAATATTTTAAAAAGCACATGTCTACTTTAAAAAAATAGGGGGGGATATTGTTGCAAAACTAAATGGTTAATTTTTTCTTAAAAGATGAACTTTGAATTTTTTTGTCTAATGTAAACTGGTGTTATTTTGATGGTAACAGAGGTGATTTTCAGGTGAATTGGCGTGAATATGGGGTGAAGATATGTGAGTGGCAGGTGAGAGGGTGGTGTTGGTATTTGCAGGAAAATGTGGGGTGAATTTGATTGGTGATATAATGTAACCATCTGAAATGTACTAATATTTTATCTTTTTGTCACTTATTTATCCCCGCCTATCTTTGGGATGATATGATTGGTGTAGGCAGCTTCTTACGGCTGTTTTGGTTCTTTGACAGGTTTATGATCAGAATTACTGAGAATTCTTTTGGAGAGTATTTCTGTAGCGTGAAGTGAGTGCCCTACGATGGATTAGTGGTTACTGGGTACCGGATATTTTTCCGGGGATGGGATCCTGGTGATTGATGGATCTGTGGCCGTCAAAATTCCGGCATGACATGTGTGGGATGAAGTGTGGGAATGTGTCCGGAATGGATCTGTTGTACTGGCAGGGGCAGCAGGGTTCTAACCCGCGATCCACGCTTTTGGATGTAATATTTTTTCTTTTCAATCAATGTGTTAAGTGGAGAAAAAAACAAAATATACCTACCATATATCAATGACTTAGGTAGGGTTTTGACAAAAATTAGTTGTGTTTTGATGCATCATATGTACTAGCCTCGACAAGATC
>JBOEGA010000042.1:0-29337 GCA_050633205.1 Methyloligellaceae bacterium
TTCTTACAAAATAACAATGGTGTGATGTCTGAAATTCAAATTAATAAGGAAGACATAGTAACCTTTGCCCAAGTATGTTCTTTGAATATTGATAGCGACGACGTCAATGATATCACCAAATTAATCTATTTACGTCGATATTACGAAATATTGGATGATAAGGGTGATGAATATCATCTTTTATCAAATCTATTTCATAAGCGAGAAAATCCAGTATACGGGCCTCCTGCTAATGATCAAATGCCCCAAGAGAAGATATTGGAGGCAACACAAAAAATTCAGGAAAAGATTCCAAACTTCATTTATGTAGATTTTCTAGAGCTTATTCAGAATGATAACGATATGCTTGCCCTATATAATTTTACAGAAAACGGCTATGAAAAATTACAGCTCTTTAGAATAATAAGATCTGGTAACCAACAGAATAACAATGTAGTTCAGAAATTCATAAATGAAACTTTTCATATAGAAAACGAGTATGTGATGCAGTTAAACCCTGCAAAATACGATTTCATACCTGCTTATATTATTTCCGAATGTGATCAAGCGTTAAATGCCCAAGAATAATTGAAAATTAGAGAAGCTCTTCGCCTTGTATAGAGCACCCCGGCGCAAAGGCAGGTAATAGCCGGACGGGCTGTCGTGAACCGAGCCTGNNGGCCATTCGGCTTCCATCCCTGGCGCAAGACAGGCAGCAAAGCTGCCTGAAAGATAAGCGAGACTCACCAAAAAGCAGTCTCAAATCTTCTTTTCGTTCACCGCCCCCGGCGCGGGAGGGATGGGACGGCTCCGAAAAGCAGATTTGAAAACCGAGAGAATGCAAAACAAAGACGATCAAGGCTCCAAATCACCCAGATCAAGATGCTTGAGTTGATGGTTCCAATCCTCTAAGGTTTCGAATAATTCGTTCAACTCGCCCCTTTCGAGGGGCACCATTTTGTTTAAGGTGTTTATTTTTTTGAACGCTTTCTGGAATACAGACCTAACAAAAAATATAACCCGACACATAGATATGCATCGGGTTAAGTAGAGACTTATGCTGTCTTGTATGCGGTTCCGTCATCTGCTCCATGTTTTATCGGGTCAAATTTATCGACAATTGGAAAGTCATGGTCAGGATTACCGACATGGCGAATATACTGCAGTGTGGTGTAGAGGCCGATAACTCCTATAACCTCCAGAAGAGCTTTGTCGGAAAAACCTGCTGATCGTGCTGCTTCAAACGTATTGCTGCTAACCATACCGCGGTTGCGTACAACTTCATTAGTATAGTTTAACAATGACTGATCAGCGGCATTCCGCGAAGTTCCTGCCATGGCCTCAAGTAACTCACTTTCGGACAGGCCCTGACCTTTACCAACCTGCATATGCACATTCACACAGTAATCACAGCGGTTAAGGGCTGATACCAGCATGGCAACAAGTTCAACCTGTTTGCCTGTAAGTTCAGATTCTCTGTTGACGCTTTTATTTAGCGCTAGAATACCCTTAAGCACATTTGGAGCATTACCTGCAATCTGAAAAAGATTGATGACACCGCCAAATTGTCTAGTGGCTTCATCATATGCTTCCTTTGTATCTCCGGTTGCAGTTTTAGGGTCGATGCAGTTCATAGCTGTCATTATTTACTCCTTTTACAGCATAGTATCAACTGACCGATCAGTTGATTAAATGAATAAAAATATATCAACAGGTATCTTGCTTCAGGCTGGATAGAGCCCCAACAGTTGCAAGACTTATCGAGGTAAGTCGACCTGGATCATTTTCAGATTTCGCGAGAACAAGCCCGCCCTGGATCATGGCAACAACTAGCTCAGCACCTGCTGATGGTTGAATTGCCGGAATATCCCCATTGTTAATCAATTCAACAATAATCGGTTCAATTGCATGCTGCCATGTTCTTAGAGCATCTTTAACCGACTGGCGAACAGTTTCATCAACAGTGCCCAGCTCAAGTGTCATATTGCCGACGAGGCAACCTTGTGAAATACCGTTTTTTTTCTTCCACCTTATATTTGCATCCGCGGGGACGGAGAATAGAGCAGTGATTTTATCTTCCGGATTATCTCTGCTGGCTGAAATATTCACAAAGGCCATACGGAACTCTTCCGCATAACGTTCTATTGTAGCAATAAGAAGTGCAGACTTTGAGGGAAAATAGTGATAAAAAGTTCCCTTATTCACTCCAGCATTCTTGCAGATTTCAGAAGTGCCGACAACGCCATATCCTTTCCCGAGGAAAAGCTCTGTCGCCGTAATAAGTATTTTCTCTTTCGTATCCATAGCGATTTATATAAACTACCATTGACCGATCGGTCAAGTCACGCTGTTGTGAACGACCTAAGGAATGAGGATATAGTACGAAGTTTGGCATATCCTAACTACTTTAAAATATCTTATAAAGTGGTCGATATAAAGCAAGGTCGGGTACATTCTTTTTATCTCACGGCAAGTTCGCTTCGCTCACGCCTCCGATGGGGCGGCACAACGTGCCGAGGCCCGGTCGGGCCTATGGGGCGAGAGTTTTGCGGGGTTACTGTTCAAGTTGCACCAGACACGTTGTGGTAATCTCTATCGTCACGAAGGCCATTAGCGTAATCGACATCAATTTTAGCCATTCTCTCAATCTCCTGGCTGTCAAGTCTGAATATATTTTCCTCGGGTAATGATAGTACGTCTTTTAAATTATCAACCAGAGCCTTAACACCAACTTTTACAATATCTGTTGCGTCTGCTCTAAGTTCAAAATGGGGGCCATGCTTTCCCTGCAAGACTTCCAGGGCTTCAAGGATGTAGATATATCCTTTTTCAGTCTTTATTAAACAACCCGATGCGTGCCCCAATCCATCTTCCAAATATTCTTCAAGCTTCAGATCAAACCGTCTGGATATCTCATCTAATGAAATCATGATCCAGGCAATGGAATGATCGTTGCAAAAATGATGACTTTGAATCTGTATGACTGACATTTATTTTTGCTTTTTAGCTGATTTATATTTATTCGATGATAGTTCTATTTTGATTTCTGTGAATATTAAAGGCAGTCTTCATAACATTCAAACCACCACATTCTCAGGTCTTCCCTCCAGAAAGCTAATTACATTCTGCACTGTCATGTCGAAGAGGCGTTGTTGGGCTTCGAGGCTGGCCCAGGCGGTGTGGGGGGTGATTATCAGGTTGGGGATATTGTTGTCCAGAAGCAGGTTTCCGTTTGCCGGGGGTTCCTCGGAGAGGACGTCGAAGGCGGCTCCGGCGATGTGGCCTTTTATGAGGGCGTTTTTTAAGGCCTGTTCGTTGACTATGCCACCTCTTGCCGTGTTGATGAGGAAGGCACTGCTCTTCATCTGTTCCAGTTCAGGGGCATCGATCAGGTTGCGGGTTTCCTCGTTGAGAGGGCAGTGCAATGTGATAACGTCAGAACCGGTTATTATGGTTTGAAAGTCTGTGCGGCCTTCTGAAGGGGAGCTTCCTTTTCGGGCAGCGATAAGGACCTGCATCCCGAAAGCCTTTGCGATTTCTCCGACTGCTCTGCCCAATTCTCCGTGGCCTATAATGCCGAGTGTTTTGCCGGACAGTTCTGTGATGTTGTAATCCAGCAGGCAGAATTGAGGGCTTTTGTTCCATGCTCCCTGCCTGACGGCATTGCTGTATTCTGTGAAGCGTGTGGCGAGGGAGAGTATCAGCATAAATGTATGCTGTGCAACGGAAGGGGTGCCGTATGATCTGACATTGGACACGGTAATATCTTTATTGCTGGCGGCTTTGATACCAACATTGTTATAGCCTGTAGCCATAACGGAAATCATTTTCAGGCGGGTGGCGTTTGCTATTGCCTGACTGGAGAGTACAGCCTTGTTTGTGATGGCGATATCTGCATTGCGAACGCGTTTTATGACTTCTTCAGGAGTACTGTGTTCATAAACTTCGCAGTTCGGGAAGTTCTTGTAGAGCTTTTCAAAGGAAAGCTTATCAGCGGATACTGATCCTCTGTCGAGAAAAACAACATTGTGTGTAGAGTGGTTCATAATTCAGATGCTCCGATATACAGCAATGGGATGCATACTAAAACACAGGCCTGTTACCAGCCACAAGAGCGAAAGGCCTGAACTGCAAAATTATTATTGTGCGTAGGCTGCAAGAAACATATTTACTGCCATGTCTACCACATGGCGAATTCTTTTCTCATCGGGGGGAGGGGCGTTGGTGTACATCATGGGTTTGAACATTGTAGACTGAAAGCTGTCCAGGAGTTGTGCAGCAGCAACTTCAGTATCAGGGACATTGAGAATGCCCGCTTCGATCTGTGCTTCAAGATAGGCACTGACACGAGCGATGCCTGTTCCGGGGCCTGCATCGTAAAACTGCTGTCCCAGTTCTGGCATGCGGATTGCGATACTGATGACAGTGCGGATTGGTGCTGCTCTTTCAGGTTTGCAGAGATATTGAATGAACTCGCAGCCAAGGTTTGTCAGAACTGTTCTGACATCGTGGTCTTCGTGATTAAATGCGAATATGCGTTCGACCTGTGCGCGCCTTTCTTCTTCAAAGATTGTTTCAAACAGGTGCTCCTTGCTTTTGAAGTAAACATAGAGCGTAGCTTTTGATACGCCTGCGGCTCTGGCAATTTCGCACATGCTTGCTGCATCAAATCCCTGATTCAGGAAAACAATACGGGCACCATTTATTATCTGGCGGTATTTTATTGTCGATGCATCTGTGTCGCTCATATCGTCTTCTTTTTATTTGTTGCCGTTGTATTTTTAAGGTTATTAAAAAATAACCATTAAAATCAATGCAATAAATAGTTTGATCCTGCTTTGCCGTGTTGCTTTGCAAAATATTATTTTTAATTTAATACTAGACTGAACGGTTTGGTCAATGCTTTACTGCCAAAATAACAGGAAAAAAAAATAAATACCGGAAATTCGCAGATGAAGAGTAATAAAGTAAATCGCGAGCGTATTGCGGACCTCTCGGAGGAGGATGCATCAGAGCAGGATGCTGAAGACACCGATTTGTCAGAGGCTGATGAAACAGTCGAGGATGTAAAATCAGGATCTATCAGGCAGAAGATAGCGATGGTGGTTATACCGCTTATTCTGGTTATGGTCGGCTGGTACAGCTACCAGTGGTGGACTGTCGGGCAGTATATTGTTTCCACAAATGATGCCTATATCAAGGCTGATACGGCAACGATAGCGGCCAAGGTTTCCGGTTATGTTTCCAAAATTGAAGTATCAGATCATGCCAGCCTGAAAAAGGGTGATGTTATTGCCCGGATTGATGATGGTGATTTTCGTCTTTCAGTTCAGGCGGCTTCAGATAATATTGCGTCGCAGAAAGCAACCATAGACCGTATTGACAGACAGGTTACAGCTCAGATGGCAATGTTTGAGCAAGCGAAGGCAAAACTTGCTGCTGCGGATGCGAATATGAAGCGAGCTGCAGCAGAATTGCGAAGGCAAAAAGGGTTGGCCAGACGCAGATTCGCCAGTCAGAAGACGCTTGATGAGGCGGAAGCCGGAAGTGCACAAGCGGTTGCAGAGGTGACAAATGCAAGGGCTGCTGTTGAGGCCGCCAAGGCCGAGGTGGAAGTTGTAAAGGCAAGAAAACTTGAGGCATCAGGTGTGCTCAGACAACTGGAAACGGCATTGGTTAAAGCTAAGCGGGACCTGTCTTTTACTGTTATCCGGGCGCCATTTGCCGGAGTGCTGGGAAACCGGGCCATACAGACCGGGGAGTATGTAACTTCTGGTAAACGTCTTGTCAGTCTGGTGAAGCTGAATGAAGTTTATATAGATGCGAATTTCAAGGAAACACAGCTTACAAGGCTGAATACAGGGCAACCGGTTGAAATAGAGGTGGATGCCGTTCCGGGGCATGTCTTTCATGGTCAGGTTGTCAGCTTCTCACCTGCTTCGGGTTCACAGTTTTCGTTATTGCCGCCGGATAATGCCACAGGGAATTTTACCAAGATTGTGCAAAGAATTCCTGTACGGATCAGGATTGAACAGAAAGTCTCGGGGAAGCATCTGCTCAGGCCCGGGATGTCTGTTATTGTCAGCGTCAATACCAAGCCACAGGTGAGTGGCAGCGCACAGGCTGCTACGCGATGAATAAGTTCTGGCGGTATGACCAATGACAGCTACAAGTGGAAAAACAGCAGGCAGTGTGCAGGAAGATGATGCTATTGATCCGCTGAGGCTGTTTACGTTTTTGTGCATGGCCTTCGGGATGTTTATGGCAATCCTGGATATTCAGATTGTATCTGCATCCCTGAATGAAATTCAGGCCGGGTTGTCTGCCGGGCCTACGGAAATTTCCTGGGTGCAGACATCCTATCTTATTGCAGAAGTTATTATGATTCCGCTGTCCGGTTTTTTATCACGGGCGCTGGGGACGCGACTTCTGTTTGCCGGGTCTGCTGCAGGGTTTACTTTTGCCAGTCTGATGTGTGGGCTATCGACCAGCCTGAATGAAATGATTTTCTGGCGTGTTGTGCAGGGTTTTCTTGGCGGGGGCATGATCCCTACAGTGTTTGCGTCTGCTTATACGATATTTCCACGGTCCAGAATGCCGTTTATTGCACCGATGATTGGTCTTATTGTGACACTGGCTCCGACGATCGGGCCGACAATTGGTGGCTATCTGACCAATTATTTTTCATGGCACTGGCTGTTCTTTGTCAATATCATCCCCGGAATCTGTGTAACGCTGGCGGCTTTAACTCTTATTGATTTTGATGAGCCGGATTTTTCCCTGTTCAAGAATTTTGACTGGGTTGGCTTCTTTTCCATGGCAGGATTTCTAGGGGCGCTGGAGTTTGTTCTTGAGGAAGGGCCACGCAATGACTGGTTTAATGATGAACTGGTGCTGGTGTTTGCTGTGGTTTCAGGGGTATCGGCAATCATATTTTTTACGCGGGTACTGACGGCCCTGAATCCGATTGTTGATATCAGGCCGTTTACCGATCGTAATTTTGCTATGGGATCGCTGTTTTCATTTATTGTGGGGATTGGTCTGTACGGGCTGACTTATCTGTATCCTGTTTATCTGGGGGCGATACGCGGTCATAATGCATTGATGATTGGTAACACGATGTTTATTACCGGGCTGGCGATGTTTTTTACAGCACCTATAGTCGGGCGTCTGACGGCCAAGGTTGATCTTCGGCTTATTATGATGGTTGGTTTTGTGAGCTTTGGTATCGGAACCTGGTGGATGACCTACCTGACTCATGACTGGGATTTTAATGAACTTTTCTGGCCCCAGATATTCAGAGGTTTCGGTCTGATGATGGCTATGATCCCGATCAATAATATTTCACTTGGAACTTTGCCGCCTGAACGGCTGAAGAATGCATCTGGCCTGTTTAACCTGACGCGAAATCTTGGAGGGGCAGTGGGGCTTGCAATATTAACGACAATACTTGGGCAACGCACGGATCATCATATTGCCCGTCTGCATGAAAAGGTTAATGCAGGGCATCAGCCTGCTGTTGAAATGCTGGATGGACTTATAGCGAGATTTCGTGATTTTGGGGATGATGCGCAAAGGATGGCTTTGCAGACATTTAACAATATTATTCACAGGGAGAGTATTGTTATGGCGTTTTCAGATCTGTTCTGGTTGTTAACGGTGCTTTTTGTAAGTTTGTTTCTGCTGGCATTTTTTATGAAAAAGCCGCTGGAGGAGTAGCGCTGGCAGAATTCAGGTGAGGCTGTGCAATTGTTGCAGGAAAGGGGGGAGTTCCCCTTTCCCGGATTGCGGCAGGGGTTATTGTACTATGACCATCCAGGATATTCCGAATTTGTCTGTTACGGAGCCAAAGGCCGGTGAGAAGAATGTTTTGCCCATGGGCATCTGTATTTCACCTTCGTTTGCCAATCCATTGAACAGCTTATTTGCTTCTTCTTCATCTGATACTGTTAAGGAGAGCGACATGCAACCGAAGTCGAGTGGGCCTGATTTCATGCCGTCTGACATCATAATATCATTACCGTTGATATGGAGGCTTGCGTGCATAATTTTGTCATCCAGGTCGGGTGATGTTTTTCCTTCGCCTGATTTTTCAGGGTTTTCACTGAAGCGCATCATCATATTTACTTTTGCATTCAGCGCTTTTTTATAATACTCGATTGCTTCTTCACAGCGACCACGGAAAAACAAATAGGGTTGTACGGTTTTTGTCTTTTCAGGCTGCATCTCCAGAATGTTTTCGAAGCCTCCGTAAATCATGCGTGCGCTATCAAAGGGCATGGGATTTGTTTCCGGATTGAAGCGGTCGTCAGTTTTCATAAGATCTTCCATCCGGCTCATGGCGGCATCACGTGTTGTCTTATCGGGCCATTCAATCCAGGCAAAGACAACACTCTCATTATCTTTTGCCTGTACTGCTTTCATGAAGTCAGTCTGTTTGCCTTTAGGTACGTCATCTCCCCAGCATTCGATGACACGGGTTGCGCCCTGTTCAATGAATAATCCATCTGCCTTGTTGGCGTGGTCTATAAATTTTTGTTTATTTTCAGCAGGAACAGCAATTACAAATCCATCAATATAGGTCATATCCAATTCCTCTTTAATTGAAATAAGTTATGCGTCATCATAGCGATTTCCAGCTAGAGATAAATTGATTTTTAAAGCCAGAATATGGTTGATGCTCATCTTCCTGTCAGGCAAAACGCTTTGCTCCGACAACGCAGAGGATTACAGCTACTGTAATTATGATCATTGCCCAGCCAACGGTTTCATGCAGGATCGTTGTTGCGAGTATCAGGCTGAAAAACGGCTGGAGTAGCTGCAGTTGTCCGACAGTTGCAATTCCTCCAAGGGCAAGGCCGCGATACCAGAATACGAAGCCGATAAGCATGCTGAGTACAGATACATAGGCAAGTCCAGCCCAGGCCGGGCGTCCGATATTTACGAAGGTTTCCGGGCTTGTGAATAATGCCAGGGTTGCCATGGCTGGAAGGGACAGGATCAGAGCCCATGAGATGACCTGCCAGCCACCGAGTGTGCGTGAGAGTTTTGCGCCTTCGGCATATCCAAGACCGCAAATTGCAATTGCACCGAGCATGTAGAGATTTCCAGCCAGTGATGTATCAACTCCTCCGGTCATGGCAAAGCCTGCCACAAGGGCGCTGCCTATAAGTGCGAATACCCAGAAAGCGGGGTGTGGCTGTTCTCCGGCGCGTAATACACCAAAGATAGCCGTAGAAAGAGGCAGCAGTCCTATGAATACAGTTGAGTAGGCTGATGTTACATGCTGGAGTGCAAGTGCTGTCAGGAGGGGGAAGCCTATGACTACGCCAATGCTAACAAGGAACAGTGAGAGTAACTGATCACTATCGGGCCGTTTTTGCCTGAAGGCCAGTAATAGCAGAGTTCCCAGTAATGCGGCAATGGTTGCCCGGATTGAAGTCAAAAATAATGGATCAAAATCCATAACTGCTACACGTGTTGCGGGCAGGGAACCGCTGAAAATCAGCATTCCCAGAAAACCGTTTATCCATCCGCTATTAATATTATTCATTATCTATCACCTTTTTTTGCGTTTATGGCTTGCAAAAGGGCGATATTCCAGAGACACTGCAGTACAATTTATATAAACTGTATTGGTACATATGACAGTACACATTAAAGAGATAAAGAACAGAGAGAGCACGCTTACCGAGCGGGTGATGGATGAAATACGCGACCGGATTGACAGCCACAGGCAGTTGCCGGGGACTAAACTTCCATCAATACGGAAGTTTGCCGAGGTTATGCGGGTTTCCAAATCCACTGTGGTTGATGCTTATGACAGGCTTGCCGCAGAGGGGATTATACAGGCGCGGAAAGGTTCCGGGTTTTATGTGACCGGGCATCTGCCTCCGCTGACACTGTCAAAAATTGGTCCCTGTCCCGAGCGTGTTGTTGACCCTCTCTGGGTCTCGCGGCAGTCGCTGGATGCAGAAGATGAGGTTCTGAAGCCGGGATGTGGATGGTTACCGGCGGACTGGATGCCTCAGGATGCTATTCGCCGGGCTCTTCGTACTCTTTCACGATCAGAGAATCCTGTGCTGGTGGAGTATGGGACACCTCACGGGTTTACACCGTTGAGAGAGTTTCTGGTCAGACGGATGGCCAATCATGGTATCGAGGCCGGACTGGATCAGGTTATATTAACGGAGTCCGGGACGCAGGCTATTGACTTGCTGTTTCGCTTTTTTATAGAGCCAGGTGATACGGTGCTGGTTGATGATCCGTGTTATTTTAACTTTCATGCGATGTTAAAGGCGCATCGGGCTAATGTTGTCAGTGTGCCCTATACTGCCAATGGCCCTGATCTTGATGTTTTTCAGAAGGTACTGGCTGAGAGTAAGCCGCGGCTCTATATCACCAATTCAGGGGTGCATAACCCTACCGGGGCTTCGCTTTCCCCCGCTGTTGCCCACCATCTTCTCAAGCTGGCAGAAGAGTCTGATATTGTTATTATTGAAGATGACATATTTTCTGAGTTTGAGGATATTCCAACACCACGGCTTGCGGCATTCGACGGGTTAAATCAGGTTGTTCATATTGGCAGTTTTTCCAAAACGTTATCTGCTGCCAGCCGTTGCGGGTATATGGCTGTCAGGCCGGACTGGGTGGAGGGGCTGATTGATTTAAAGATTGCTACTTCATTCGGTGGTGGGTCTTTTGCGGCTGAACTCGCATGGCGTGTTCTGAGAGATGGTTCCTACAGAAAGCATATTGATGATCTGCGAGTGAGACTATCTCAGGCGCGGGGGAGGGCATCAGGGCGATTGAAAGGAATTGGCATTAATCCATGGATTACGCCTCAGGCAGGTATGTTTCTGTGGTGTACATTGCCGGGAAATCTGGATGCGGCTGATGTAGCGAAAAAAGCATTGGTTAAGGATATAGTCCTTGCCCCGGGTAATGTGTTCAGCCTTTCAGGCTCTGCTAACCAGTTTCTGCGTTTCAATGTTACTCAATGTTCTTCACCGAGAATTTTTGAGGTTTTGCAGGATATTATTTCGGGTTAGAGGGAGTAATTTTAAGGGCCTATAAAATTTAAACCTGTGTTTCAGGAACATTTAATGCGCTTTTGCTAAAGTGTTTCCTGTCAGGGTTATGGATTTTGAGGTTATGAGTATGAGACGTTTTCTAACTGGTTTTGCTTTGTTTCTGTTTGTCGGGTGCTACGCTGTTTCACTACAGGCTGCAGAGGTTCTGGTGGTTACATGGGCTGGTAAGTTTCCTTCCGAGGTTGCTTTTGAAAAGCGCCTGAAAGAACTTAAGCCGGGGGTTAAATTTCGTTATATTGATGCGGAAAGAAACAAGTCTGTTCTGGCCAAGAAACTTCGTGAACTTGATCTGAATTCAGTGGATCTGGTGTATACATTTGGTACAACAGGAGCAAAAATTGTTAAGCAATATCTGAATGGCAAGAAGCCTCATGTTTTTAATGTGGTTTCAGCACCTGTCCTTTCGAGAGTTGCAACTTCAATTGAGAAGCCGGGAAATAATATTACCGGTGCCCGTCTGTTATCAGATCTGAATGAGCAGTTTGAGATATTAGGAAAGCTCCGGGATTATAAAAGCATTGCTATCTGGTTTGATCCGAGAGAGAAGCAGAACGGGGTTCTTCTTCCTCAAATCAAGAAAATTGTGAAAAAGAAAGGCGCCAGCATTTCTCTTTTCAGAATGGTGCCCGGGCAGGATGGTTTTGATGCATTTCTGAAGGATGCCTCAACGAAAACGAATAAGCTTGATGCTCTTTATATTATTGGTGGTGCATCTTTTCATAAATTGCAAAAGAAATTACATGAACATCTGGAACCATCACTTCTGGTGATGGGCGTTACAAAGCCATTTGTAGCAGGTGGTTCTACTATTGCGCTGGGAGCAAGCCTGGTTGAACGCGGTCAGGCGGTTGCAGAGCAGGCAAATAAAATTCTTGGGGGAACTGCAGCAGGAGACATTCCTGTTAGTCTTGTTACCAAGAAGAATGCTATTCTGTTTGTGAATAAAGCCAAGATGGCAAGTGCCGGTCTGAAGGGGCTGGATACACTCGGTGTTAAAGTCGAGTATGTTGAAGGGAAGTAAGTCCCGACTTCAGTTGTATTGCAAGTTGAACCAGTCCAAAATCTCATTGGGCTGGTTTATTAATTGTGTCGGGCCTGCTGTGCGGAGGGCCTGAGTTGTTGCATATCCCCATGTGACAGCTATGCTGCTCACTCCTGCAGAGTTTGCGGCTTCTATATCCCTGATTTCATCGCCTATCGAGGTTGTTTTTCCTGGTGAAGAATTGCAGCTTTTGATTGTCCCTTTTATTTTGGCTGTTTTTCCAAACAGGGATGCTCCGGTCGCAAAATGTTCTACCATTCCAGACAGTTCATCTCCGATTACATGACGAATATTCTGTTCTGAGTTGGAACTTACAATTGCTATTGAAATATTATGTTTTTTCAGGCTGTTCCAGATATCAGAAACCCATGGGAAAAGGCTGATCTGATCGATATGATCTGCAGCCAGCTTACGGAGGTCATTTGCTATTATGGGGATTTTCCAGAGGGGGATACCGAGGTGAGATATTATTTTCTGTGTTGTGTAGCCACGGAGTAATTCCCGTTCTTCCTCAGATATGTGAGGGAAGCCATGCTTTTCAGCAATGTCATTCATTATGCTGAAGAACCAGCCTGCACTGTCTGCAATCGTACCGTCAAAGTCAAAAATTGCCAGATCCTGCTGTGCCACTGGTATGTCTCCCGTTTGAGCTCAGGTATGGGCACTCTGTTTCCAGAGTACCCAAAGTGTTGTGATTATTCCGGGCTGTAAGTCATTGTTATTGTCGCCTGACCTGAGGCTTCGTGTATGAACTCACCGGATTTTATAAACCCGTAAGATTTATAAAAATGCTGCCCGATCTTGTTTTCTTTGAAAACTTCTACCTTTAAAGGACCTTTTTCTGCAACGGCTTTATCAGTTAATCCGCGACCAAAGCCTTTACCGTGGTATTCCGGATCAAGGAACAGGCCACCGATTTCATTTTCTATCAGAGAGATGAAACCAATAACTTTGCCGTCTATTTCCTGAACCCATGTTTCTGCGAATGACAGATAAATATTGCGGAGGTTACTTTCCTCTTTTGTCAGGAATTCTTCACTTAGAAAGGGATGGGCCAATCTGCTGGCTTTATACCATGAGGTAACTACGGCTTCTATATCTGTATTATTGTATTTTCTGATCATTGTCAGATGGATCTTTCATGTACTGGCTGCCATTTTTTATGGAGCCATATTGATATTTTCAGGGAGGGCATGACAACGGGCTGCTTCGTCAGTGACGAACAGTTTTCCGTTTTTCCTGCGAGGGGAGCATTTGCTACCCCAATATCAACGATTCATAAAATCTCCGGTTATATGAATTTTTAATTTAATTCCAGAAGCCGGGGTGGTCAAGCTAATAGATATGACGTGATGCCCGTGATCTAATTGCCTTTGCGCCTTTTTGCCAGTTCCCTGTACAGGGCTTCGGGGCTTACTGCTAATTGTGCCGCAATATTTTTCCATTGCCCTTTGGGGGGAAGCTCTCTGTTATTCCAGTCCTGCCAGCAGTCAAGGCGTTCGGTTACAGTTTTGCGGGAGAGAGTTTCGGAGCGATAGCGGGCGGATTGAACTTCGGCTGCCAGGTAAGCCGACCACATGTTCGAGAGATCAGGGTTATTGCGGATCAGTTTCAGGAAGGCTGTTTTTGGTAATTCATGTACTTTTGATGTTTGTTCAGCAATTGCATCACAGTGGTAGGTGTCAGAGTAAACAGATGCTTCTGCAATAAAAGTCATTTCTGCGGCGCGCTGGAGAGTTATTGAAGTTCCATTCTGCTGGTAACGAATTAATTCTATTAATCCGTTTTCAATCACGTAAACAGTGCAAACAGGGGCATTGCGGTGAAAGAGGTAGCTGCCCTTTTTCAACGTTCTGACAGTTTCAGCTTTTGTAATAAACAGCCTGATAAAATCTCCAAACATGATCATTATCATATAGCAGCAGCCCTGTAATATGGCAATATTTTGGTGAAAAGTCTGGATGTTTATCAAGGAAAAACAAATGGCAAGATTGTTTTGTGTGCTTTTGATCGTTGTATATGTGAGTGGGGTTCAGGCAAGTGATACTCAACCTTCTTATAAGTCTGTTTATGCGGGGCAGGAGGCGCGGGAAATAAAAAGTCTTTCGGCCAAGGATATTGCCATACTGAAGCGAGGCGGCGGGTGGGGATTTGCCAGAGCTGCCGAGCTTAACGGAATGCCGGGGCCGGTACATGTACTGGAGCTTAAGCAGAAACTGGGACTTGGTAATACTCAAATTTCTAAAATTACAGAAATCTATGAGGATATGAGAGTGAATGCAGTTGAGCAGGGGAAGGTATTTATTGCACTGGAGAGAGAGCTGGAGGTGTTGTTTCGCAATAATACGGTTACAGAGGAGAGGCTGGAGCAGGCCTTAAATAAAATTGCGCAGGTCAGAGCTGCTCTGAGATATATTCATCTTGCAGCTCATTTGAAGGTTGCTGGTATTCTGAGACCAGAGCAAGTCAGGCACTATAATATTCTGCGTGGTTATACAGGGAAAAAGAGCGGTGACAAGGATGTGCGGGGTTCACATCATGGGCATTAATATACAGGTACAGGCGAGGTAATATAGAGCTTCTCTTCGGGTTATGGATATGCCATATAGTGGTTTCTTTTACGGGAATAACCTCATAACGGGTTTAATATATAAGGGAAACAACGAGTATGAGTGAAACGCCAGATTGCGTGCAATGCGGTTCATCCTATGTATATGAGGACCGGGGGATGTTTAACTGCCCGGAGTGTGCTCATGAGTGGTCGAAAGACAGTGTGCCGGGTGCCGATGGCGGACAGGTTATTCGTGATGCCAACGGGACGGTGCTGAATGATGGAGATACTGTTTCTGTTATTAAAGACCTGAAAGTCAAAGGTTCATCCTCTGTTGTCAAGGTCGGTACAAAAGTCAAGAATATCCGTCTTGTTGATGGTGATCATGACATTGATTGCAAAATTCCCGGTGTAGGGGCTATGGGGCTGAAGTCTGAGTTTGTAAAGAAAGTGGTGGAATAGAAGGGAAGTCTTTTTATTGTGCGGTATATCTGTTGTATGTATTCAGCCGAAAGCGGGAAGAATAAGGTAGAACAGGATGGCCGACATCATAATACACTGGTTTCGCCGGGATCTCAGGCTAGCCGATAACCCATCTTTGTCTGAAGCCGCAAGGCATGGAAAAGTTCTGCCGATTTATATACTGGATGATTGTAATTCCGGAGAGTACTTTCCTGGTGCAGCCAGTCAGGTGTGGTTGCATTATTCTCTTTTATCATTGAATGCTTCTCTCGATAATAACCTGTCAGTTTATAAGGGAGATCCTGCTGATGTTTTTTCTGACCTTATTGGCCGGTTTAATGTCAATAAGGTTTTCTGGAACAGGTGTTATGAACCCTGGTGTATCAAGCGGGATGCCAAGCTGGAGACATTGTTTAGTGAGAATGGTGTTGAAGCTGCCAGCTTTAACGGGACTCTGCTATGGGAACCCCGGGATATTCTGAAAGCCGACAAAACACCATACAGAGTTTTTACTCCCTTTTACCGAAAAGGCTGCCTTGCTGCCGGGCAACCCCGGGAACCTTTGCCAGTTCCAGAGAAAGTTAAACTTTTCAAAGATAAAGCTCATAGTCTCAAAGTGCAGGAGCTGGAGCTGTTACCCGAAGAAGGCTGGGATTCCAAGCTTGCAGAACACTGGGGTATTGGCGAGCATTTTGCCAAAGAACGTCTGGACAGCTTTCTTGAGAATGGAATGAGTGACTATAAAGAAGGGCGTAACTATCCTGCAAAGGAGAATGTCTCCCGGCTTTCTCCCTATCTGCATTTTGGGGAAATATCTCCAAATCAGCTCTGGTATTCAGCAAATCTAAAAGGGGATGACCGGGATGTTGATTGTTTCTGCAGCGAATTAGGGTGGAGAGAGTTTGCTCATAACCTGTTATATTTCAACCCAGATTTACCCAAACAGAATCTGCAAAGAAAGTTTGATGCATTTCCATGGCGAGAAGACGAAGATGACCTGAAGCGATGGCAGATGGGGCTGACGGGTTATCCGATTGTCGATGCGGGGATGCGGGAGTTATGGCAGACAGGATATATGCATAACCGTGTGAGGATGATTACAGGGTCTTTTCTGGTGAAGAATTTGTTATTGCACTGGCGGTATGGAGAACGCTGGTTTTGGGACTGTCTCGTTGACGCAGATCTTGCGAATAACAGTATGGGCTGGCAATGGATTGCCGGTTGTGGTGCAGATGCAGCTCCGTATTTTCGAATTTTTAATCCAGTTACACAGGGGAAGAAATTTGATCCTCAGGGGGATTATACAAGGCGTTTTGTTCCGGAATTAAGCGGCGTGCCGGATAAGTATCTCTTCTGCCCGTGGGAGGCACCTGAGGGTATCCTTGAAGAAGCAGGAGTGGAACTCGGGGTAGATTATCCTATGCCGATAGTCGATATCAAAGCGTCACGTGAAAGGGCCCTTGAGGCTTTTCGCGGGATTTAGTGTCTATGCGTTAGAACTTTCTTCCACCAGAATAATATTTGCCAGAGGTATATTTTTAAGAGAGGTATCTGTTATTTTCTGTTGTCAGTCCAGGTTATATTTTGTGGGCAGTTCTCGCAAAGAGTTTCAAGTTTGGTTAGAAATTTTCCGTGCTGTCCTTCCTGTCTGAATGCATTGGGAGGGATGTATATCTGATGCTCATGTTTTTTTCCGTAATAGATAAATACGGAGTTTTCAGTGGCATAGATTTCCTGAATTGAGGCCGGGTCGATATCAATTTTTGCTATGTTTTCTATGGTGAAATTTACGCTGTTGTAGGAGATTTCGCAGGAGAGCTTTTCTCCTGTCAGGCTGCGTGTGTTCATTAATCGTATTCGCGGGTATATTACTGAAGCACTAAAGATTGCGGTGCCGAATATCATAAAACAGAGGGCTGTTACAAAAGCCGGGTAAGCCTCATATACCTGCGAGGTCTTGTTCAGGACTTCGAAGCCTCCAACTCCCATAAGTACTATGCCGAGATAATATGTGTAGCGTGAGAAAGTCCGCACTCTGTTTAATTGTGGAGCAGTGGAGTAATAGTATTTCCTGAACACTCTTTCATCTTTTTTACTCATGGTAAATTCAAGCTTCACTGCATTGCTCCATTGGTTCCATTATCCCGGATTTCTCTCAAATTCAGGCCTGGACATCCCTACAGGATCAACAGGTTACCAGTTTTTCAAAAAAGTGAAAGTATGGGCAGTGCAAGAAACGGGTCGATAGATGTTTTAAAATTACTTACAACATGGGTATAGATTTTCACGAGCAGTAAAGGTTGCTACTTATGGCTGATCAGGAACCAGTAAATTACAGGCGTATAGCGGAAGCTATAGCTTATATCCGGGTGCATTTTAAAGAGCAGCCATCTCTGGATGAGATTGCCGAGGCCGTGGGGCTTAGCTCATTTTACTTTCAGCGCATGTTTACTGACTGGGCCGGTGTCAGCCCGAAGAAGTTTATGCAGTATCTCAGTGTTGAATATGCCAAGAAGCTGTTGAAAGAGGAACAGGCAACATTACTGGATGCTGCTTATGAGACAGGATTATCCGGGACGAGCCGTCTGCATGATATGTTTGTAAAAATTGAAGGAATGACACCGGGAGAATTCAAGAGGGGAGGAGAGGCACTGGTTATTAACTACAGCTATGCCGAAAGTCCGTTCGGGCAATTGATTGAAGCTTCAACCGGGAAGGGGATTTGCCATATGGCATTTGGAGATAATGAGCAGGAGGCTTTTACAGATCTGAAGAGCCGTTTCCCCAATGCACATTATACGCAACTGGTTGACAAATTTCAGCAGGATGCCCTGTTTATATTTCAGCATGACTGGTCCCGGCTTGATGAGATTAAGCTGCATCTGTACGGGACACCTTTTCAATTGAAGGTATGGGAAACATTACTGAAGGTTCCTTCCGGTGGATTGACGACCTATGGCGAGATTGCAGGGAGTATCGGGAAGCCGAAGGCATCCAGGGCTGTTGGTACCGCGATCGGGCGTAATCCGGTTGCGTTTCTTATTCCATGTCACCGGGTGATACAGCATACCGGAAATATAGGTGGCTAAATGTGGGGTAGTGACAGGAAGGCGGCTATTATAGGTTGGGAGGCTGTGAGGGCAGGTGAGTGAATTATCAGATACAATAAACAGGACAGACTGGGATCAGATTGCTCTGGATATTCAGAGGAAGGGATATGGTATTATTCCGGGATTTATGTCCAGACAGCAGTGCGATCAGTTTATTGCGCATTATAATGATGATGTTTATCGCAAGACTGTTGTGATGGAGCGATATCGGTTTGGGCTGGGGGAGTATAAATATTTTGATTATCCTCTGCCGGATATGGTTGAAGAGATCAGGGCGGAGGTTTATCCGAAGCTTGCACCAGTTGCCAATTCGTGGATGAGAGATCTTCGTATAGACAAGCTGTTTCCTGATGTTTTCAAAGAGCTGCAGGATGAATGTCACCGGAGTGGCCAGCTCAAGCCTACTGCGTTGATTTTAAAATATGGTCAGGGCGGGTTTAATACGCTGCATCAGGATCTTTACGGTGAGGTGTATTTTCCGTTGCAGTGTGTGGTTATGCTGAGTGAGCCGGGGCAGGATTTTACGGGTGGGGAGTTTGTATTGACGCAGCAGATACCGAGGGCACAATCGAAGGCTATTGTTCTTACTCCGGGGAAAGGGGATATGATTATCTTTACGACTAATTTCCGTCCCGAGAAGGGAAGCAAGGGTTTCTTCCGGGTAACGATGAAGCATGGCGTCAGCGAGGTTCGTTCCGGTGAGCGTTATGCGCTGGGTGTCATATTTCATGACGCGGAGAGTTGATGTGGTTTTGCATTCAGACCTTCAGAAGAGTGAGCTTCGAAGAATGTTACTTGACGGTGAGATTGTCTGTGCGGGAAACAGAAAGCTGAAGATTTATGGAAGGCTTGATTGTTCATCCGGTAAACGTATGAAGGTTGAAAATCGTGTTTTCTTTCAGAGTATTGAGGAAGCCGAAGGTGAAGGGTACAGGCCTTGTGGCCATTGTATGAGGGATGAATACAGGCAATGGATTTGTTTAGTCAGCTAGAGGATGGTCCGAGGAATCTGCTGCCTCATGACGGTATAGTCTATTATCATGGGGCCTTGATGAGTGTTGCCGAGGCTGACAGGTATCTGGAAGCTTTGCTTGATAAAATAGACTGGAAAAATGATGAAGCGGTTATTTTTGGCAAGCGCATTGTGACCAGGCGAAAGGTTGGCTGGTATGGAGAGCAGGCCTTTGAATATACCTATTCGAAAACGACCAAGCAGGCTTTGCCGTGGACCAGTGAGTTGCTTGAACTGAAGGAAATGATCGAGGAAAAGACGGGCGAGAGTTTTAACTCATGTCTGCTGAATTTATATCATGACGGTTCTGAAGGAATGGGGTGGCATAGTGATGGTGAGAAGGACCTGAAAAAGGATGGTGCTATCGGCTCACTGAGTTTCGGGGCCCAGAGAAAATTTTCTTTCAAGCATAAAGGCAGTAAAGAGACTGTTTCAGTTGAACTGGAACATGGAAGCCTGCTTGTTATGAAAGGCGCTACACAGACGCACTGGCTGCACAGTCTGCCGCCTACCAAAAAAGTAAGCCAGCCAAGGGTTAATCTGACTTTCAGAACAATTGTTGAAAAGTAGGTGGTGAGGGAAATGTCTGCACATCCCCTCAATTGTCGTTGTTTATGCTGCTTTCAGGCCGTAGATCAGGTTAGGATCGACGCGCATATTGTGTAGAATTGTGTCCATGAGCTTCTTCTCTTCGGAAGCGAAGTCTCCATCAGCAACTGCAATTGCAAACAGGTAGGCACAAATTGAAATCTTGGCATCCTGTTCTAAAACTTCACCCAGAATTGCAGATAATTCTGTGGGTTCCGGCAAGGATTTATGCTTTGCTACTGTTTCTCTAAATGCAGTTTCATTGAAGTCACTGAAAATCTGCTTACCAATATTGAGAGCTGTTTCAATTTCTGATGCTTCAATTTTTTTGTCTGCTGCAATCATGGAGGCGGCCAGACAATAACCAATTTCAAGAACACTGATCTCCTGTCCCGGAGGGGCGATGCCTGAATTCTCAAGCTCCTGAAGGACGCCTTTAACATTGGTCTTTACCATCGCCGACCGACATAGTCCGTATGCAATCAGGAAAGGGTTGGCAATCAATGCTTTCGGGCTGTACCACCCAAGCAGAGTTGATTTCCCGGTTTCTTTGAGAAGCTGCTTTCTAACGCAACTTTTGCAACCAATAATTTTTTTGTAGCCATATTGAAATACAATCAGGTACCCACGTACATAGGGGAGGGTGGCCTTGGTTTCCAGTTTATTGTCGTGGCAATAAGGGCATGGGTAATTGACGTTATCATTATGCATAATTTTGTGCTCCCGGATCTAACGCCTCAATCTTGTTTATTGTTGTTTTACATAATTATATATTTATATGTAGTGTAAAGATTATTTTTTTATAATAACTATGTCGAATTTTGATGGTAGGGGAAAACTGTGTCGCAATTTTGATCTCTGGCTTTTATCGGGAAGCTGGTTCTTTTAAGCGGTTGTGATCTGGTATTTATTGCTACTCAGGGGGCGGGTCGGGGAGGGGATGTTCCGTATTGATCGTTTATTGCGGTTAAGCCCGGAAACAAGGCGGAATGTTTTCTCCGGGCCTGAGGGTGGTATGATTTATCTGGCTGCACGGGCTGCTTTTACAACTTTAACGAAACGGGAGCAGGCGGGGTTCAGCTTTGACATGTTCTGTTCAAGGCAACGGACGATAGCGCCATTTCTTAATCCAACATTCTTACAGTATTTCTGATGATCAGCTTTACAGGACTGGAGGCCCAGAATGCCTTTCCTGCATTTGGGGGAGAGTTGACCCAGTTTTTTATTCAGGCAGTTAAAGATTCTGCCTTCCCCCGGAGTAACGCCTTTACAGTAGCGGAAATAGTCTGATTTACAGGCAGTTTCTGCATTGGCAGAGTTTGACAGGCAGGCCATAAATATTATCAGTGCGCTGGCTATATATTTGAATTTCATAATATCCCCTTTTTACATTTTCTAATGTGAGAAAGGTATACGCAGGTCAGGGTATAAATCTGTCTTTTAAATATGGGAGAAATTTAAAATCGCACAGTAAAATATACTATTTTTATGTTGTTTTATAAAAGTAGCCTCATAGAAGCCGCATACATTTGGCGCTTTTGCGGAGTGTATCAAGATCCTCCCAGCTCCCCTTATCTTTAATGGCGTATCGTGCAAGAGCCAGAGCGGTGTCTGAGGAGAGGATGAGTTTTTTTGCATCTGATGGCGTTTTTTGTCCGGCTTTTGCTACTACAAGCACTATTTTACCGTCTGTTGCCTGCTGATCATTTATAGTCAGAAGGTTACTGGTGTCTGCAGCCAGTATGGACAGCGAGCTATAGGGCTGGCTTGCCGGGATGGTTATTTTTATGGGTCCCTGACTGACATCAATTGTACAGCTTGAATAGGCGATGTCGGGGTTCGGGCGGATTATGCTCTTATTCTTTGCGGTGGCTATTGGCCGATGTACAAAATTATTAGCTCCGTCAGCCTCTTTTGTATTCTCCAATACTTTATTCATAAGGAGTGTCGGAATGGAGTATATCAAGGCTATGTGTACGACAATGCTGAATACCAGTATTGACAGGGCCCATGTTTGCCAGTTTTTCATGAACATGCCTTTTTTGTTATTTTTGGAAGAGATATTTTTTCAGGAGCCTTGAGAGCTGATGCGTCTGGATGATAAAGACGGGCTGTCAGTTCAAAGGGCTGCCCCTTTTTGACAGCAATCCAGTTGCCTTCCTGTTTTGATGGGGAAATTACTGTTACGTAACTACCATCTTCTTTTCGAATAACTGAAGTTTTAGTAACCGAGTAGCGGTTGTCCGGATTATCAATGAGGTCAGAATATATATTGTAGGCTGTGATGCTCCACCAGCGAGATGGCACTGCTCCGCCTTCAAGGTGGTAAGTGCAGTTGCCATCATATGCATTGCCTTCACTGTCCTTTATGGAAGTGAAATACAGTGCTTCTTCTGATGGCATGGCCAGTCCTCCTCTCATGGCAAGGATTGCACGGAGGTAAGGGCCTGTCTTTGATTTATCAGCAGGCACGGAGGAAAACCACTGGCCTGCGTGACTGCTGTCATTATCCTGAGCAATTACCCCTATTGCGAAAATTACCGATGCAAGGCCTACCAACAGGGATAATATTATGGAGGAGATCCAGAGAAAGGCGGATTTCATGTGCGTGTACTTTGTTTTGTTGACGGTTATTTCCGCTTTCGTAGCAGACTATCAACAAATTTTAAAGTACGTGCATAATGAACCGGCCTCCAGTGTTGAACGCGCTCAATGAAGTGTGCATCTTTGCCAATGAGTACGCGAGGCTGATTTTTTACGATGGCCTTAATAATTTTCTCCGCGGCCTGATCCGGGGTAACTCCTGCCATCTGCTTAAACTCATCAACGACTTCCTGCTTGTTGGTTCTTCCCAGAGGGTCTGAATAGAAACGTGTGTTTTCTGCAATATTGGTATTTATTACGCCGGGATGGACACAGACAACGTGGACGCCGGTATTTTCCTGCAGCATTTCCAGACGAAGGCATTCGGTAAAACCCCGAACAGCAAATTTAGAGGAAGTGTATGCGCCTTGTGATGGCAGAGCTATAAGGCCGTTAATGCTGGACATATTAACAACGGTTCCTGAGCCACGCTCTATCATATCAGAAAGAAAGGCCTGGGTGCCGTTTACCACGCCCCAGAAATTGATGTTCATCACCCAGTTGAAGTCTTCCCCGGTGGTTTTGGCCAGTCGCTCAAGTACGCTGACACCTGCGTTGTTTATTATTATGTCAGCTGGGCCAAAGCGTTGTTTGACATTTTCGGCATGTCTGAAGAATGCCTCACGGTCAGCTACATCAAGGGTTTCTGTGTAAATTTCGCCATTCAGGCCATCTACGGTTTCAGCCAGTGCATCGGCATTAATATCAGAGAGAGCAACATGACAGCCATGTCCGGCAAGCTGTCTGGCCATTGAGCGTCCCATGCCGGATCCAGCTCCGGTAACCACAGCGACTTTATTATGAAAAAAATTGTAGTTCATGCCGAAAACCTTGTATTGATAGGTGTTATATTAATAATTATTGCTATTTTTCGTTAACTGGCAGTGATGTGCTCTAATGTCAAGGGGGCAGCTATTTCTGTCTGGTGAGGAGGAGGCAGAGCATTTGCCGTATTTTGGATTTTCATATGCGCCAGATTGCTGATTATTCCTCTCAGACAAGTATTTTTCCAGCTTTTCTGCGGGAATTATGAATATAAATTAAATATTTAATTAAAATTTATTAATCCGATTTAATCTAAAATAACTCTATATGCCATTATTGCACTGTTTTATCTCTCATAATGGCGTTGAAATGCCAATGTTTACTCGCTGGTAATAAATGAAGCGCATGGTTGTATTATGAAAATGCGTAAAGTGCGCGAAGTGCAGAAAGTGCATTAGCAAAGTGCAGAAAGTGTAAGGTAATGGTTTTGGCAGTTAGTACAGGCAATGTCGCCGATACTGGTAAGCCCGGCCTTACTTCACAGCAGGCGCGAGTATCTAGTTCTGGCGATAGTGAAGTGGCACGGGTTAGCTCCGCCGTTTCCCAAAATGTGGAAACGCGCAGAGTTGAAACACGGCGTGCCGTTGAAGCATCAGCAGAAACTCAGAAGCCGAAACCACGGTCTTCTGAGCAAAGACCCCAGTCTCTGCCACCCCAGTTACAGGCAGAGCTTAACAAGTCGAGAGATATTTCGTTTAGCGACAGAAAGCAATCAGAGCTTTCAGCTAAAGATCTGGTGAAAAACCTGGATCAGAAGAAAGTCTCGGAACAACGGGCCATTGAAAAAGCTGAACAGAAAGCCCCTGAGCAAGCTGAGAAAGCAGCTCAAGAGCCTCCGAAAGAGGAAAGGCGAGTTAAGAAACAGGAACAACCTGAGCAGAACAATCAACAAAACTTTGTCCGATTGGAAGCTCAGCGAGCCTATCTTGACCGGGTTGATGCCCAACGAGCATACAGAAAAGCAGCAGAGCGAGAGGTCGAACTCTCCAGCAGCCGATCTAAAGCTGCAGCTTAATACGATGGGGGCTTTTGGTAGCCCCCAGGTCATGCTTGTCCATATTATATCTGATGTTTAACATCAGATATTTTCTCCTATTCTATTTTAGTCCCCTAAAATTCGTGCGTAAATTAGATAGATATTGTGCTTGCTGCGCTTTAACGTCCAATTCTATTCTGAACTTTTTTCTTGGTTTGCTCGTCTCAAAATCGTATAGAAACCCCAATAGTTTTCCCTGATCCACGTTTAATGAACTGGTGTGTCGGGTTTTCTTTGTTTGAGGAAAGGTTTTTGACGTGAATATTAGCAGCTATCGCTTTGAAGGTGAGGTAACAGCAGGCCTGGAGAAGGTTTTGCGCCGATCGGAAATTGATATCTCGGATATCTTTGATGTGGTCGACGATGTTATTGCCCATATCAAGGCGGACGGAGACAAGGCGCTGCTGGATTACACGGCCAAATTCGACAAGGTTGATCTGGCTGGCAAGGGGTTCCTTGTTTCGAAAGAAGAGCAGGACGCAGCGATTGCAACTCTTGATGATGATATCAAGGCTGTGATTGACACATGTGCCGTTAATATTCGCAAATTCCACGAAGCGCAGATGCCGGAAAGTCTTTGGTTTGAAGAGATCGAGCCGGGCGTTCTGGCAGGTGAGAAGGCTACGCCGATTGACTCGCTGGCGCTCTATGTACCGCGTGGCAAGGGGGCATTTCCTTCTGTGATGCTGATGCTTGGTATTCCTGCTGCAGTTGCAGGAGTTCCAAAGGTTGTTATCTGTACGCCTCCGACACCAGACGGCGGGATTGATGCCGCTACGGCATATGCAGCGCGTGTATGCGGGCATGATGAGATTTACCGTATGGGTGGCGCGCAGGCGATAGCAGCGCTGGCGCTGGGGACAGAGACCATTCCGAAGGTCCTGAAAGTTCTCGGGCCGGGTAACTCCTATGTGACGGCTGCAAAGCGCCGTCTTTCCAATGTGTTTGATGTTGGTATTCCTGCTGGGCCGAGTGAGTCCATAATTATGTGTGACGAGAATGCTAACCCGGAGATTGTTGCGCGGGATCTGATGATTGAGGCGGAGCACGGGCCGGATTCATCGGCTGTACTGGTTACGCATTCGCAGGAAATTGCGGACAAGGTGAAGGCATTGTTGCCGGGGCTTGTGAGTGCGCTGCCTGCACCACGTGATGCATTCTGCACGAGTGTGTTTGAGAATTACGGCGGAATCGTTGTGACAGACTCGCTTGACCGGTCCTGTGATTTTGTGAATCTGTATGCACCTGAGCACCTTGAAATTCTGGTTGCTGATCCGATGGATGCGCTGGGTAAAATCCGTAATGCCGGTGAGATTCTGCTTGGTGAGAATTCGGTAATTACGATTGGTAATTTCTGTCTTGGTGTTAATGCTATACTGCCTACCGGTGGTAATGCGAAGACTGCCGGGTGTCTGACTGTTCATGACTTTATGAAGCGCAGCTCTATTGGTCTGATCAACAAGGAAGGCTTTGCTTCTCTTGGTCCGGTTGCGAAGAAGCTGGCAGATTATGAAGGGTTTCCGGCGCATGCTAATGCGTTGAGCTATCGGTTGGGTAAGGCTGAGTAGTTTCTGCTGCTTTTTTATTGCCGCTCCACCCCCATCCCCCGCTTTGCGGGTACTTCCCCCGTCAAGGGGGAAGGGGGAGTTTGTCGTGCCTCCTCATAGAAATAGCAAGTTTGTAAATATATCGAGTTTCATTTTTAAATCAAAAGGATCATATCACGTGCGCAGCTCATTTTTATCAGTTTTGCCGGAGCATACGGAAGCTGTGCTTTGGGATATGGACGGGGTTTTGATTGACTCGCTGGAGCTTGATTATCAGATTTGCAGCAAGTTGTTGCAAAAGCAGGTTCCTGATGCGCGTGATATTGAGCTTTCGGTTATCCGGGCCAATTTTGCTTATTCCTCAGGGGATTTCTGGCCGAAGATTGCGGGGTCGGTTGGTGTTGAGCTGACGGATGTGCAGATGGCGGCTATTCTTGAGGAGTTTGATCAGGCGCGGCTTGATGCGACTTTCGGGATATTGCCGGGGATTGTTGATGCGTTGAAGGCTTTGAAGGAGCGTGGTGTTCCGGTTGCCTGTGTATCCAATAACCGATATGCGGATATAGTTGCTATACTGGATAAGATCGAGTTGACGCAATATTTTGCGCAGGTGGTTGGGAATGATCATGGCACTTTGAAGAAAAAGCCTGCGCCGGATACCTATCTTAAGGCGGCGGAAGATATGCAGGTTGATATTGCCAGATGTGTGGTGGTTGAGGATTCTCTTGTGGGGGCGCAGGCTGGTAAAACTGCTGGTGCGTTTGTGATCGGGGTTGGTACGGGTGGCACTGATTTTGATGATCTTGAGCATAGCGAATGGACTGATATTGCCATTACCGATCTGACTGATCCGGCTATTGCGCTTGAATTTGGTGATGTGCGCAAGAAGGTTCTGAATACGCCGAATGAATTTGTTTCGCATATGATTGAGCATATTGCGTGGCGTCTTGGTGTTTCGATAGATATCAAGTGGCAGAATTCTGACTGGTGTTCGCTTGGGGAATATCTGGGGCAGACGATTGCGGCTTTGCCACAGCTGAAGTCTTCTGCGGCGTCTATTGGTATGATTGATGACGGATCGGCAGAGGTTGCGATTGACTTTGACAAGGCGGCTGTCTGTAACTGGAGTTCGATCGGAACGACTGATCTTGAGTTATTTACCGGGCTTCGTTGTGAGCAGGTGCGGACGGGTAAGCCGCTGGTTGATATGCTGGACGGGCTGGCGCAAGGTCTTGGTGCGCAGCTTGATATTCGGGTTTGTACGTTTGAGGATATGCACCATACCTGGGAGGGTATTTACCGGGCTGTTGGGATTACACTTGGTAAGATGTTTAAGCCGGAAGTGCCGATTGTATTGCCGGAGTTAACAGGTGTTCCTGATCTGCTGATACCGGGGATTACGATTACGGATTTGTCTGATACGCATTCTTCGGGGCAGCGGAATACAGCGGAGACGATTACCGAGGTTACTGTTCGGTTGACGGATAGTGCTTATTGCAAATGCATCTTTGATGTGGCGGATACGATTGAAGTTGACCGCTATGAGGAGTTGCTGACGCCATTCTGTGAAGCGGCGGGGATTTCGCTTGATCTGAAGTTTATTGCGACGAAGCTTTCTTCCAGCCATGTGGTGCTTGAGGATACGGCTATTATCGTTGGCCGTGCACTGTCAGCGCTACTCTACCGCCGGATGATGACGACTGGCGTTAATGGTGCAGGTGGAACTATTCAGGCGGTTGAGGATTTCGCCAATGATGAGGTGCAGGTTGCTGTCAGCGTCGAGGGACGGAAGTTTATCAAATATACCGGGTTTGATATGGAGTTCCCGGAGATCCGCCGCAAGCTGATGCTTGGGCATAATGTGCTTGGCAATGTGCGCAGTGAGGATATCGATGATTTTATGGATGGGTTTGCTATGGGGCTGGCCTGCTCGATCATGGTTCACCTGCGTGGGGTTGAGGATGCCGAGGTTACGTGGCAGGCGATTTTGCGGAAATTGGGTATGGCGTTGAAGGAGTGTTTTGAGGGGAATGCTGCGAGAAGAGGGGTTATTCCTGGGGTTAAGGCGGTTTTGGATTGAGGGGGGCTTTGCAGTAAGTTTTTCTTTGGGCACTTTTTTTGCTTTGGTATTCTGATAGTTTTCTTTGATAGCTGCATTCGTATGGATAAAGTTTTGGCATACGAGAGCACAGTGGTTACTGGGTGCCGGATAAAATAACGAGGTTGGCTTTGTTTGCTAAATCAGCGTTGTGGCCGATCATTTTCCGGCATGACAGTTGTTGGGGATGGTTGCAACTGATGTATAAAGCCTGCTGTGTTCTGATACCTCTCCACTTGTCATCCTCAAAAAATTACAGCCACATTGCTTTTGCATGTCCCGGGAGTTTGCTCTGTAATTTTATTGGGGACCTGGTAACCTCGGTGAAAGCGTATGGCAGGGGAGTTCCATCTTGTGAGGGGCTTTCAAATAAAACTCTCTTTGGGTACCTTTAACGTGCGGTTTCTAATATAGCTATGCTGATAGATTTTTTGACGGGTACATTTATGCTGACTGTTTTCTGGCATACGAGAGCACAGTGGTTACTGGGTACCGGATAAAATGACGGGGTTGGCTTTGTTTGCTAAATCAGCGTTGTGGCCGATCATTTTTCCGGTATGACAGTTTTTTGGGGATGGTGTGAGTAACGATCTGGCAAGTGGGAGTTGAGTGGTATGAGTAAATTCTTCACATATGGCTGGATACCTGTTTTACTGGTTTCTGTTGTTGTTATTGTGTGGCTGAACGTGGTGAAGATGGAAGGTGTTGGTATGCAGGGTACTGATCAGGCGGCCAGTCTGGTTATACGGACTGATTTTTCTGATGACGCTCTTTACAGGTCTGTTTGTGACGCTATCAGGAAGCCTCAGGATGGCTTTACAGCGAATGTTCGGTGTGTCAGTGATCGTCAGTATGATGCATTGTCGATTGAGAAGCTTGCTCCATTGATTGACAAGAGCAAGCATAGCTTTATTTTTGTTATTGATCAGACTACGCTATCAAAATCTGATAATCCTGTTCTTGTTGTTGATCTGGCGAGCGAGCCTCATCGGACGTTTCGTGTTCTGCCCTCTCTTGTCTGGGGTGTGGAGAGTAATTTGTCTATTGCGAATATGGGGTTTGAGGAGTTTGTTGAGATAGCGGACAGTGACGGGGTTGTTCGGGAGGTTATGTAGGTCTTTTGATAGTTTTTTGTCGCAACTGCAGGCATGAACGTGGGGTAGCAGCTACAAGCAACGCCTGCTATGTTCTGAAACCTCTCCACTTGTCATCCTCAAAAAATTACAGCAGATTGCTTTTGCATGTCCCGGGAGTTTGCTCTGTAATTTTATTGGGGACCTAGTAACCATTGACAGGGCGTATGGTGGTGTGGTGGCGGTTTAGTAGGGGCTTTCCAGGAAGTTTTTCTTTG